>NZ_JARDAL010000014.1:0-83548 GCF_048957595.1 Acinetobacter sp. AS5
GCGATCGCGCTTAAAGAAGGCGTGGAAATGGTTATGCCTGGTGACAACGTTGAGATGTCAGTAGAGCTAATCCACCCAATCGCAATGGACCCAGGTCTACGTTTTGCGATCCGTGAAGGCGGTCGTACAGTGGGTGCTGGTGTAGTTGCTAAAGTAACTGCATAATCATAGAATAAGACAAGCAGGTTGGAGCTTAGGCTCCAACTTGTTGTTTTGCAGGTCAGTAGTTCAATTGGTAGAGCGTCGGTCTCCAAAACCGAATGTTGGGGGTTCGAGTCCCTCCTGACCTGCCAAGTTTCTAAAAAGACGCTTGATGTCGGCAAAATTGGTCATATAATAAGTCGCGAAACCTACGACGAGTACAAAAATGTCGAATGAAAAATCACGCGACGCATTAGGCGAAGCGGCAATTCCTCAAAGAAATAATCCTGCAGTAGATGTAAGTTCTGGTTCTCCATTAGACATGGTTCTATGGGTTATCGCCTTGATTTTATTGGTTGGTGCAATGATGGTAAACCAATATTTACCAGCGTACTGGGCACCTGCGAATGATATTTGGGTGCGCGTTGGGGTGATTTTGGCTTGTATCGTTGCAGCATTCGGTTTATTATACGCCACCCATCAAGGCAAAGGCTTTATTCGTCTGCTGAAAGATGCACGAATTGAGTTGCGTCGAGTGACCTGGCCTACCAAGCAAGAGACGATGTCCACATCTTGGCAAGTTCTTGTTGTAGTCGTAATTGCATCCATCTTATTGTGGTGTTTTGACTATATTTTAGGCTGGTTAATGAAGTTTATTATCGGGTAAGAGAGCTATGAAACGTTGGTACATTATTCATGCCTATTCAGGTTATGAAAAACAAGTGATGCGTTCGCTTAATGATCGAATCCAGCGTAGCGCTGTTGCCGATAGCTTTGGTGAAGTCCTTGTTCCTACCGAAGAAGTGGTAGAAATGAAGGATGGCAAGAAGCGTAAATCAGAGCGTAAGTTCTTTCCTGGCTATGTCCTAGTCGAAATGGAAATGAACGATGATACTTGGCACATTGTTAAAGAATGTCCAAAAGTTTTAGGTTTTATTGGTGGTACGGCTGAAAAACCGGCACCGATTACGCAAAAAGAAGCAGATGCGATTCTTGCGCGTGTACGCAATACTGGCGAAGCACCTCGTCCTAAGACGATGTTTGAACCAGGCGAAGAATTACTCGTGGTTGACGGGCCATTCACCGACTTTAAAGGTGTGGTGGAAGAAGTTCAGTACGAAAAGTCGCGTTTAACGCTGACCATTAATGTATTTAACCGACCAACTCAAGTTGAATTGGAATTTCGTCAAGTCGAAAAATCAGTCTAATTTGTATGGGTTGAAAACGCCTGACTTATTTATAAGTCAGGCATTGTTGTTGTAACGGTATCGTTACTTGAAATCATTGGGGAGCCTTCACCGGCGTTTGCACCCAGAGGTAATTTGAAATGGCTAAGAAGATTGACGGCTATATCAAGCTGCAAGTTCCAGCTGGTAAAGCGAATCCATCTCCACCGATTGGTCCTGCACTAGGTCAACGTGGTGTGAACATCATGGCATTCTGTAAAGAATTCAATGCTGCTACACAAAAAGTTGAAGCTGGTCTGCCAATTCCAGTCGTGATCACTGTGTACAACGACAAGTCGTTCACATTCATCATGAAAACTCCACCTGCTGCTGTTCTTCTTAAGAAAGCTGCTGGTATCCAGAAGGGTTCAGCTGTACCTAACAAAACTAAAGTTGGTAAGTTGACTCGTGCTCAAATCGAAGAAATCGCGACTACTAAAGAACCAGATTTGACTGGTGCTGATTTAGACGCACGTGTACGTACCATTGCTGGTTCTGCGCGTTCTATGGGCTTGGAAGTGGAGCTTTAAGACATGGCTAAATTAACTAAACGTCAAAAAGCGATTGTAGCTGCTGTAGAAGCACACAAAGTTTACACGCTAGAAGAAGCTGTTGCAGTTTTAGAGAGCCTTCCAGCTCCTAAATTCAAAGAATCTCTAGATATCGCGGTAAACCTAGGTGTTGATCCTCGTAAATCTGACCAGGTTGTTCGTGGCGCGACTACACTTCCTGCAGGTACTGGTAAAACTGTACGTGTAGCTGTATTCGCTCAAGGCGCTGCTGCTGAAGCTGCTAAAGCTGAAGGTGCAGACGTTGTTGGTTTCGACGATCTTGCTGAAAGCATCCAAGCGGGTAACCTTGACTTTGACGTAGTAATTGCTGCTCCAGATGCAATGCGCGTTGTAGGTAAACTTGGTACGATCCTTGGTCCACGTGGCTTAATGCCAAACCCTAAAGTGGGTACTGTAACTCCTGACGTTGCTACTGCAGTTAAAAATGCAAAAGCTGGTCAAGCACGTTACCGCGTAGATAAAGCTGGTATTATCCATGCTGCGATCGGTCAAGTAGGTTTTGAAGCTGCTGCTGTTCGTCAAAACGTTGAAGCACTTGTTGCTGACTTGAAGCGTTTGAAACCTGCTACGTCTAAAGGCGTATACATTCAAAAGATCACTTTGAGCTCAACTATGGGCCCTGGTTTGATCGTTGATGTAGCAAACGTTTCTAAATAAGTCTCGACTTATTACAGAATTTTAAAGCCCTGAAGATGTCTCCTTCTCCCTCTGGGAGAAGGTCGGGAAGAGGGTTAAACCTCTCCCTAGCCATCTCCTAAAAGGAGAGGGGATAATTTAGGCAAACTTTGAATTGATAAATGAAAATTTATCAGCGTCAAAGACCGCGGGCGAGGGGAGTTTTGTGCTTCTCTCTTAATAGCCCAGCCTGCGTAGACGCGGTGGTGTGATTTGTTCATCCTCCGCGTGTGAGTCCAGTGATGGTCTTGCGAATTGGGAGTGTACTTCGCGTAAGTACATAAATCACCGTTAGGAGGTTTTACAATGGCTCTTCTTATCGAAGGCAAAAAACAGATCGTAGCTGAAGTTGCTGAAGTTGCTTCTACTGCATTTGCTGCTGTTGTTGCTGACTATCAAGGTTTGACTGTAGAGCAGTTAACTACTCTACGTGTTGAAGCGCGTAAACTTGGTGTTACTACACGTATCGTTCGTAACACTTTGGCTAAACGTGCTCTTCAAGATACTCAATTCAATATCTTGAACGACAACCTTGTTGGCCCAACAATCTTAGCTTTCTCGAATTCTGAAGACGACATGGGTGCTGCTGCACGTTTGTTCGAAGAATTCGCTAAAACTAATAAAGCATTTGAACTTAAAGCTGCTGCATTTGATGGCAAACTTTATCAAGGTGCAGAAGTTAGCGTAATCGCGAATCTTCCGAACCAAGAGAAAGCGCTTACTATGCTTGCAAACGTTCTTCAAGCTCCTATTTCGAAATTGGGCCGCTTACTTACAGCGCTTCAAGAGAAAAACGAGTCAGAAGCTGCTTAAGCTCAAACTTAAACACACATCATTCAATACCCATTTGGAGTTAATCTCATGGCTTTAACAAACGAAGAAATCCTAAACGCAGTTGCTGAAAAAACTGTTCTTGAACTTGTTGAACTTATCTCTGCTTTCGAAGAGAAATTCAATGTATCTGCTGCTGCTGTAGCTGTTGCTGCTGGCCCTGCTGCTGCTGCTGCTGAAGAACAAACTGAATTCAATGTTGAATTGACTTCTTTCGGCGCGAACAAAGTTGCTGTAATTAAAGCAGTTCGTGAAGCGACTGGCCTTGGCTTGAAAGAAGCTAAAGACATGGTTGAAGGCGCTCCTGCAGTTCTTAAAGAAGGCGTTTCTAAAGAAGAAGGCGAAGAGCTTAAGAAGAAACTTGAAGAAGCTGGTGCTACAGTTACTCTTAAGTAATTTCTTAAGGGAGCCGGTTTTTTTATAATCGGCTCCAAAAATTGGCTGATGGCTCTTGGGTCATCAGCCTTTTTGCGTTACAATAATCGGCTCGATTTTTGTTTGCATGATATAAAAATCATACAAATTGAAAATAAACATAATGAACAAACGTTTACCAATATTTTTCATTAAAAAATATTGATAAGCGTTTTAATACCACTAAAAATTGCAGCATTTGTAAAGAGTGGTGGCCATATCGGCCAGCGTAATTCCTTCTGAGCCCGTTCTGCAGGCGGGCTTGGTTTACACTTTCCGAGGACTCCAGATGGCATACTCATATACCGAAAAGAAACGGATCCGTAAGAATTTTGGTAAATTGCCTAGCGTCATGGATGCTCCGTACTTGCTCGCGATTCAAGTCGACTCGTACAGAACATTCTTACAAGATGGCAAATCACCAAAAAACCGCGAAGATATCGGTCTCCAAGCCGCATTTCGTTCAGTTTTTCCTATTGAAAGTTATTCTGGCAATGCTGCTTTAGAATTTGTTGAGTATAGTCTTGGTAAGCCTGAGTTTGATGTACGCGAATGTATCCTTCGTGGCTCAACTTATGCAGCACCAATGCGTGTAAAAATTCGTTTGATCTTGAAAGATCGTGAAACGAAGTCAATTAAAGACGTACGTGAACAAGAAGTCTATATGGGCGAAATGCCATTAATGACGGATAACGGTACCTTTGTAATTAACGGTACCGAGCGTGTGATCGTGTCACAATTACACCGTTCACCAGGCGTATTCTTTGACCACGATAAAGGCAAGACTCACTCAAGTGGTAAAGTCCTTTATTCAGCGCGTATCATTCCTTACCGTGGTTCATGGTTAGACTTTGAATTCGATGCCAAAGACCTCGTCTATGTACGTATTGACCGTCGTCGTAAATTGCTTGCGACTGTGGTGCTTCGTGCCTTGGGTTATAGCAACGAAAACATTCTCGACATGTTCTACGAGAAAGTACCTGTGTATCTTGACATGGGTAGCTACCAGATCGACCTGGTGCCTGAACGTCTGCGTGGCGAAATGGCACAGTTTGACATCCTGGACAAGGATGGCAAGGCAATTGTTGAGCAAGGTAAACGTATCAATGCGCGTCATGTACGTCAAATGGAAGCTTCAGGTCTTGAAAAACTTGCAGTGCCAGATGAGTACCTATATGAGCGTATCACTGCTGAAGACATCCCATTAAAAGATGGTGATGTGATTGCAGCCAATACTGTATTAAGCCATGAAATCATGGTGAAAATTGCAGAAGGCGGCGTGAAACAGTTCAATATTCTGTTCACTAATGATATCGACCGCGGTTCATTCGTTGCAGATTCTCTACGTGCAGATACAACGAGCAATCGTGAAGAAGCATTGGTAGAAATCTACAAAGTGATGCGTCCGGGCGAACCACCAACAAAAGAAGCTGCTGAAAACTTATTCAACAACTTGTTCTTCTCTTCTGAACGTTATGACTTGTCTCCAGTGGGTCGTATGAAGTTCAACCGTCGTTTGGGTCGTCCTTACGAAGTGGGTACAGACCAGAAATCACGTGAAGTTGAAGGCATTCTCTCGAACGAAGATATCACTGATGTATTAAAAACATTAGTTGAAATCCGTAACGGTAAAGGTGAAGTCGACGATATCGATCACTTGGGTAACCGTCGTGTTCGTTCTGTTGGTGAAATGACAGAAAACCAATTCCGTGTAGGTCTGGTTCGTGTAGAACGTGCTGTTAAAGAGCGTTTATCACAAGCTGAAACTGACAACCTGTCTCCACAAGATTTGATCAATGCGAAGCCTGTTGCTGCTGCAATCAAAGAATTCTTTGGTTCAAGCCAGTTGTCTCAGTTTATGGACCAAAACAACCCGTTATCTGAGATTACGCACAAACGTCGTGTTTCTGCGCTTGGTCCCGGCGGTTTGACGCGTGAACGTGCAGGCTTTGAAGTACGTGACGTACATCAAACTCACTACGGTCGTGTATGTCCAATTGAAACACCGGAAGGTCCAAACATTGGTTTGATCAACTCGCTTTCTGTTTATGCGAAATGTAATAACTTCGGTTTCCTGGAAACCCCATACCGTAAGGTTGTTGATGGTCGTGTAACAGATGAAGTTGAATACCTGTCTGCGATTGAAGAAGTAGGCACTGTCATTGCACAGGCCGATTCTGCAATGGATAAAGACGGTAACTTAACAGAAGAGTTTGTATCTGTTCGTCATCAAGGTGACTTCGTACGTATTCCTCCTGAAAAAGTAACGCATATGGATGTATCTGCTCAGCAGGTCGTATCTGTAGCAGCGTCACTGATTCCATTCCTAGAACACGATGATGCCAACCGTGCATTAATGGGTTCGAACATGCAACGTCAGGCAGTTCCGACGTTGATCGCTGACAAGCCGCTTGTTGGTACCGGTATGGAAGCGAACGTAGCACATGACTCAGGTGTATGTGTGATCGCTCAGCGTGGTGGTCGTATCGAGTTTGTTGATGCGTCTCGTGTGGTTATTCGTGTGAATGAAGACGAAATGATCGCAGGTGAAGCAGGTGTAGATATCTACAACCTGATCAAATACACCCGTTCGAACCAGAACACTTGTATCAACCAGAAAGTTCTTGTGAACCTGGGCGATAAAGTAGGTCGTGGTGATGTACTGGCTGATGGTCCATCAACAGATGGCGGTGAGCTGGCATTGGGTCAAAACATGCGCGTTGCGTTTATGACCTGGAATGGTTACAACTACGAAGACTCGATCTTACTTTCTGAACGTGTACTTCAAGAAGACCGTTTAACGTCTATTCATATCCAGGAATTGTCATGTGTTGCACGTGATACCAAACTGGGTGCGGAAGAAATCACTGCTGATATTCCGAACGTAGGTGAAGCTGCTCTGTCTAAACTGGACGAGTCAGGTATCGTTTACATCGGTGCTGAAGTAACTGCTGGCGATATCCTTGTTGGTAAAGTAACCCCTAAAGGTGAAACACAGCTTACTCCGGAAGAAAAATTGCTACGTGCAATCTTCGGTGAAAAAGCGGCTGACGTAAAAGACTCATCTTTACGTGTTCCATCAGGTACTAAAGGTACTGTGATTGACGTTCAAGTGTTTACACGTGACGGTCTTGAAAAAGACGAACGTGCTCAAGCAATTGAAAAAGCGCAATTGGATGCATACCGTAAAGACTTGAAAGAAGAATTCAAAATCTTCGAAGAAGCTGCACGTGAACGTGTAATCCGCCTACTGAATGGCCAAGAGTCGAATGGTGGCGGTACAACTAAACGTGGCGACAAACTGTCTGAAGACGTGTTGTCTGGTTTAGAGCTTGTTGATCTTCTTGAAATTCAACCAGTTGACGAAGCAATTGCTGAACGTTTAACTCAAATTCAAGTGTTCTTGAAAGAGAAGAGCTTCGAAATTGATGAGAAATTTGCTGAGAAAAAACGCAAACTTTCTACAGGCGATGAACTGACGACTGGCGTATTGAAAGTAGTTAAAGTTTATCTTGCTGTGAAACGTCGCATCCAGCCTGGTGATAAGATGGCGGGTCGTCACGGTAACAAAGGTGTTGTATCAAACATCTTGCCAGTAGAAGACATGCCACATGATGCCAACGGTGTACCTGTTGATATCGTATTGAACCCGCTGGGCGTACCATCGCGTATGAACGTGGGTCAGATTCTTGAAACTCACTTGGGTATGGCGGCGAAAGGTCTTGGCGATCAAATCGACAAGATGATGAAAGAGCAACGTACTGTACTTGAGCTTCGTGATTTCCTAGACAAGATTTACAACAAAGTTGGTGGCGAGCAAGAAGATCTTGATAGCTTGACTGATGAAGAAATCTTGAAACTTTCTGGCAACTTGCGTGCTGGTGTACCTTTGGCTACTCCTGTATTCGATGGTGCTGAAGAAGGTCAGATCAAAGAGTTGTTACAACTTGCAGGCCTGTCTAGTACTGGTCAGACCGTATTATATGATGGTCGTACTGGTGAGCGTTTCGACCGTCCGGTAACTGTTGGTTACATGTACATGCTGAAACTGAACCACTTGGTGGATGACAAGATGCATGCGCGTTCAACTGGTTCTTACTCTCTAGTTACGCAACAGCCGCTTGGTGGTAAAGCACAATTCGGTGGTCAGCGTTTCGGTGAGATGGAAGTCTGGGCACTAGAAGCTTACGGTGCAGCATATACGCTACAAGAAATGCTGACTGTGAAATCGGATGACGTTGAAGGCCGTACCCGTATCTACAAGAACATTGTAGATGGCAACCATTATATGGACCCGGGCATGCCTGAATCGTTCAACGTATTGACCAAAGAGATCCGTTCTTTAGGTATCAACATTGAACTGAAAAATGGTGACTAAGAATCTCCATTAAATCTCCCCAAACCCCTCTTTGATAAAGAGGGGCTTCCCCCCTTAACAAAGGGGGATTGAGGGGGATTCTTGGGATTCCCAATTCAGTTAAAAAACAATATTTGTGACCCAGTTGTTGAGTGAAAATCTCCACAACACACGGAGAAAAAAATTGAAAGACTTGCTCGATATCATGCGCAAAAAGACGGATTCAGACGGTCATGCTCCAGTAGAGTTTGACCGCATCCGTATTGGTCTTGCGTCACCAGAAATGATTAAGTCATGGTCTCACGGTGAAGTTAAAAAGCCAGAAACCATTAACTATCGTACGTTCAAGCCTGAACGTGATGGTTTGTTCTGTGCCAAAATCTTTGGTCCAGTGAAAGATTACGAATGCTTGTGTGGTAAATACAAGCGTATGAAATACAAAGGCGTCATTTGTGAAAAATGTGGCGTTGAAGTAACAACTGCGAAAGTTCGTCGTGAACGTATGGGTCACATCGAGCTAGCATCTCCAGTTGCACACATCTGGTTCTTGAAATCATTGCCTAGCCGTATCGGTCTATTATTAGACATGACGCTACGTGATATTGAACGTGTATTGTATTTCGAATCTTATGTAGTGACCGATCCGGGTATGACTCCATTTGAGAAATACCAGCTTCTAAACGATGAAGAATACTTCAATGCATTAGAAGAACACGGTGATGAATTCACAGCGAAAATGGGTGCTGAAGCGGTTCAAGACTTGTTGAAAGACATCGATCTTGAAGCTGAAATTGCGCGTCTTCGTGAAGAAATTCCTGTTACAACTTCAGAAACCAAGCTGAAAAAAGCGTCTAAGCGTTTGAAGTTGATGGAAGCATTCAACGATTCGAACAACAAGCCAGAATGGATGGTGTTAACTGTACTTCCAGTTCTTCCACCAGATCTACGTCCGCTTGTACCACTTGAAGGTGGTCGTTTCGCGACTTCTGACCTGAACGATCTTTATCGTCGTGTGATCAACCGTAACAACCGTTTGAAGCGTCTTCTTGACCTTGCAGCGCCAGACATCATCGTACGTAACGAAAAACGTATGTTACAAGAGTCTGTAGATGCATTGCTGGATAACGGTCGTCGTGGTCGTGCAATTACCGGTTCGAACAAGCGTCCGCTTAAATCTTTGGCAGACATGATCAAAGGTAAGCAAGGTCGTTTCCGTCAAAACTTACTTGGTAAGCGTGTTGACTACTCTGGTCGTTCGGTAATTACTGTTGGTCCAAACCTGCGTTTGCATCAATGTGGTCTTCCGAAGAAAATGGCACTTGAACTGTTCAAGCCATTCATTTTCGCGAAACTACAAGCTTCTGGTCAAGCAACTACCATTAAAGCTGCGAAGAAAATGGTTGAGCGTGAAACCCCAGAAGTTTGGGACGTTCTTGCTCACGTGATTCGTCAACATCCAGTAATGTTGAACCGTGCGCCAACACTTCACCGTCTGGGTCTTCAAGCATTTGAACCGATCCTGATCGAAGGTAAAGCGATCCGTCTACACCCACTCGTATGTGCTGCGTTTAACGCCGACTTCGATGGTGACCAAATGGCGGTACACGTACCATTAACACTTGAAGCTCAGCTTGAAGCTCGTGCGTTAATGATGTCGACGAATAACATCTTGTCTCCAGCGAATGGTGAGCCAATCATCGTACCGTCTCAGGACGTTGTCTTGGGCTTGTATTACATCACGCGTGATGCAATCAATGCCAAAGGTGAAGGCATGGTGTTCGCGGATACTCACGAAGTAAACCGTGCACTGGCAACAGGTCAGGTTGATCTACACGCTCGCGTTAAAGCACGTGTACACCAGACTGTCATCGACGAAGACGGTAACCGTGAACAGCAAACCATTATTGTAGATACGACGCCTGGTCGCTGCCTGCTTTGGGAAGTTGTACCTGAAGGGATGGATTTCCAGCAAATTAACGTTGAGATGACCAAGAAAAACATCTCGAAGTTAATTAACTCTTGCTACCGTAAATTGGGTCTGAAAGATACTGTTATCTTCGCTGACCAATTGATGTACTTGGGCTTCCGTCAGGCGACGCGTTCAGGTGTATCTGTCGGTATGGAAGACATGGTTATTCCACCGCAAAAACAAGCAATTATTGGTAAAGCGGAAGCTGAAGTTCGTGAAATCGAACAACAGTTCGAACAAGGTTTCGTAACTGCCGGCGAACGTTATAACAAAGTGGTCGATATTTGGGCACGTACCAATGACCAGGTTGCTAAAGCGATGATGGACAACTTGTCTTTCACTACTGTGAAGAACAAACAGGGTGAAGACGAGAAGCAAAAATCATTCAACTCGATCTACATGATGTCTGACTCGGGTGCCCGTGGTTCGGCAGCTCAGATTCGTCAGTTGGCGGGTATGCGTGGTTTGATGGCGAAGCCGGATGGCTCGATCATTGAAACCCCAATTAAAGCGAACTTCCGTGAAGGTTTGACCGTACTTCAGTACTTCATCTCGACACACGGTGCGCGTAAAGGTTTGGCCGATACAGCACTGAAAACTGCGAACTCGGGTTACTTGACTCGTCGTTTGGTAGACGTTGCGCAGGACTTGGTTATTACCGAGCCAGATTGTGGTACTTATGACGGTCTGGTAATGACTCCGTTCATTCAAGGTGGCGATGTCATCGAAAACCTGGGTGCACGAGTATTGGGTCGTGTGGTTGCTGAAGATGTGAAACGTGTAGGTACAGACGAAGTTCTGCTTCCACGTAATACGTTAATTGACGAGAAACTGGCAACGTTTATCGAAAGCCAAGGTGTCGACGAAATTAAAGTACGTTCAGTCGTGAACTGTGCGTCTACCTTCGGTGTATGTGCGAAATGTTACGGTCGTGACCTAGCACGCGGTCACCAGGTGAACCCGGGTGAGTCTGTTGGTGTAATGGCAGCTCAATCGATTGGTGAGCCAGGTACACAGTTAACAATGCGTACCTTCCACGTCGGTGGTGCTGCGAGCCGAACTTCTGCTGCAAACAGTGTACAAGTTCGTAACCAAGGTACAGTACGTTTCCACAACGTGAAAACAGTACAACATGCCAAAGGTCATTTGGTGTCGACTTCACGTTCAGGTGAAATCGGTATTGCGGATGATTTAGGTCGTGAGCGCGAGCGCTATAAACTGCCTTACGGTGCGTCTATCTTGCTGAAAGATGGCGAAGCTGTAGAAGCAGGCGGTATTGTGGCGACTTGGGATCCGCATACACATCCATTGGTAACAGAAGTTGCTGGTAAAGTACGTTTCAGCCAGATTGCTGATGGCGTGACGGTTACTTCTAAAACTGATGATGCAACAGGTATGTCAACCATCGAAATCTTGCCAGTGACTTCACGTCCTGCGTCAGGTAAAGATTTGCGTCCTGCTGTTGTGTTAGACACAGTAGATGGTGGTGAACAGTTCTACTTCCTGCCACAGAATACGATTCTTTCTGTTCGCGATGGCGAAACGATTGGTGTCGGTGATGTCATCGGTCGTGTACCACAAGAAACTTCACGTACCCGTGATATTACCGGTGGTCTGCCGCGTGTAGCTGACTTGTTCGAAGCACGTAAGCCGAAAGAGCATGCAATCCTTGCAGAAGTGTCGGGTGTTGTAAGCTTTGGTAAAGAGACCAAAGGTAAGAACCGTCTGGTGATTACGCCGGATGATGGCTCTGAGATTTATGAAGAGCTGATTCCGAAATGGCGTACCATTAACGTGTTCGAAGGCGAACATGTGAACCGTGGTGAAACTATTTCTGATGGTCCACAGAACCCGCACGATATCTTACGTTTGAAAGGCGAAGTTGCGCTTACAAACTACATCGTGAACGAAGTTCAGGACGTATACCGTCTGCAAGGTGTAAAAATCAACGACAAGCATATTGAAGTCATCGTACGTCAAATGCTGCGTAAAGTTGATATCACTGATGGTGGCGATACCAGCTTCATCAAAGGCGAACAAGTGGATTACATCCGCGTTGTTCAAGAAAACCAAGCAGTTCTTGCACAAAACAAGTTCCCTGCGAAGTTTGAACGTCAATTGATGGGTATTACCAAAGCATCGCTTTCTACTGACTCGTTCATCTCTGCTGCATCGTTCCAGGAAACCACGCGTGTGTTAACTGAAGCGGCTGTAACAGGTAAAGAAGATGATTTACGCGGTTTGAAAGAGAATGTGGTTGTAGGTCGTCTGATCCCAGCGGGTACAGGTTTGGCTTACCACCTGGAGCGTCGTCGTCAAGAAGCAGAAGCTGCAGAATTTGAACTGCACAATGACTTCTCTGATGTAGACCAAGCTCTAAGCCAAGCATTTAACGAAGAATTCTAATTCGAGTTAAAGTTGAGAAAAGAGACGCCTTCGGGCGTCTTTTTTTTTATCTGAAATTTATAAATAGGACATCTTGAACAGAAGAATAATCCATTGATATTTACAAAACTCAGCAGGAATACCGAGAGAAGTAACACGCTACAGATTTTAGTTTCATAAAATGAAGATAAGCTTAATTAAAGCAAGACAGGAAGGCCAAGGTCATGAAAAAATTAATGGGTGTTATGGCAGTTGCCACTCTTTCCACCTTTATGTTGGCGGGTTGTGAAAGTATGTCTGCCAATGAGCAACGGATCGGTGCTGCGGCCCTTGGTGGTGCAGTCGGTGGTGGTGTTGGTAATAAAGTCGGCGGTGGCGTTGGTGCAGCTGTAGGTGGTGGTGCCGGTGCTGCAGTGGGTAGTAAATCCCAAGGCGGTTCAAACCGTAATGCGACCTATAGTGGTGTAGGTGGTGCTGTTGGTTCCGCAGTGGGTAAAAGCATCTTCGGTGGTAATGCGGGTGCTGCAATCGGTGGCGCAATCGGTGGTGGTGCCGGTGCTGCGATTGAACAGGATAACCGTCGTCGTTAAGTCGAAAGTCACTTCAGATTCATCTAGATTTAAAAGCGCCAATGTGGCGCTTTTATCTTATTTAGGAGAGTTAATTTTCCCTTTGCTCTGTTTACGCCGGATATATACTGTTTTTTCTACTTCGGCAATTCTGACCCCGGCTTCATCATAAATATTCAGCTGATAATGTCGATACACTGGCGCATTATCGGCTGCCAGATTGATAATCGTGGCAATTTCTTCAGCAGAAATCCGAATGTCCGCCACCACTGTGCCGCGACCCGGTGCCAAAAACTGAATGCTGGCGCCTTTATCCCAGACCAGGTATTTCGGTCCCAAATGATGCATCAGCAATAACATATAAAAGGGATCGACCATTGAATACAGGCTGCCACCAAAATGCACACCGACAATATTCTGGTTCTTACGGGTCAGCGGCATTTTGACCCGAACGTGATAATTATTAAAATCAATCTTATCAATTTCAATGCCTGCACCACGATAAGGGGCATAGCGGTTCAGAATAAATTTTGAAACCAGAGGCAGTTTTTGAATTTTCTGGAATAGGCTCATACTGACATTCTTTTTGCGGCTGTGATTATGCATACTAGAGCAACAAAAATGCGCTGGCATTGATCAATCATGCCGATTTATAAACTAAGTGGTCAATAACAAAAACAGGATCAAAAGATGGAAATGCACATGCAATGGGTCGATACCACGGATCAGCAGCGTCTTTGTGTCAAAACTTATGGACAATCCGAACAACCGGCATTGGTGCTGGTTCACGGCTATCCCGATCATCAGGCAGTTTGGGAGCCAGCCATTGCTCATTTGAGTCAGGATTACTTTGTTGTGACTTATGATGTCCGTGGTGCAGGTGAGTCCAGTATTCCCAAAAAAATCTCCGATTACCGCTTGGCCCGTTTAAGTCAGGATCTGGAAGAGGTGGTGAACGAAATATTGCCGAATCGTGCTTTTCATCTGGCCGCGCATGACTGGGGTTCAATTCAGTCCTGGGAATCCGTCACCGGTCCACGCTTTAAAGGACGAATTCTGTCTTATAGCACCTTGTCTGGGCCATGTCTGGATCATGCCGCTTTCTGGATGCGTGAACAGTTCCAGCAAAACAAAGCAAAATTCTTAAAGCAAATGAGTAAGTCTTGGTATATCGCGATGTTTCAGTTGCCTTTAGTGGCGCCATTGGCCTGGAATTTTTTTAATCCGCAGCGTTGGGCCAAGATCGTGCAGCAAATAGAAAGACGGGATGATCTGCCACTCAACCCGCATATTGTCAAAGATGGAAAATATGGTGTGAACCTGTATCGGGCCAATTTTTTGCCACGTTTGACTCAACCACGGCAGCGTTTCGCCATCTGTCCGGTACAGGCGATTGTGCTGAAATATGACCAGTTTGTCGGGCCAGATCTGGTTGATGAAATGTCAAAATGGGTGGATGATTTCTCGAAAGTAGAACTGGCTGCCAATCACTGGGCGATCCTGAGTCAACCGGAGCAAGTGGCTCAATTGATTGATGAGTTTATTCAGCGTAAATCTGCTGACATTCATTGACAGGCCACTCCGCGAAACATGACCCGACCAGAAAAAAGTGGCGGAATTTTTATCCGTATTTTCTGATAAAATAGCCGCTTTCTCTCTATTCCGATTCATTATGTTCGCAATTCTTGCTGCTATTGGAGTCATGTTCGGACTCTCGTTGGCACGTGTACCTGTGGTTTTTGCCCTGGTCATTGGTGCTGTTACAGGTGGTTTATTGGCAGGTCTAGGCCTGCAGGGAACCTTGGACGCGTTTAACAATGGCTTGGGTGGTGGTGCTAAAATTGCCTTGGCTTATGGTATTTTAGGTGCATTTGCTTTGGCTCTGGCACGTTCGGGTTTACCGGATTTGCTAGCCTATAAAATGATCAGTACCTTAAAAGGTGAGGCCGATTTTAAAGCGCAAAACCGGGTGAAATATCTGATCTTTTTCACAGTCGCCATTGCTGCCGTGTTCTCGCAGAACGTTATTCCCGTGCATATTGCCTTTATTCCGGTACTGATTCCGCCACTATTGGCTGTATTTAACCACTTAAAGCTCGACCGTCGTTTGATTGCCTGTTTGCTGACCTTTGGTCTGGTAGGCACCTATATGCTGATTCCGGTCGGTTTTGGTGCCATCTTCCTGAATGACATTCTGGGTCATAACATCAATACCTTTGGTAAACCATACGGATTTGAAATTAGCTATGACCAGATTCCATCTGCGATGGCAATTCCAGTATTCGGGATGTTTGTAGGCTTATTGGTGGCGATCTTTATTAGCTATCGCAAACCACGTCAATATCAAGATATTCATGTCCAGGAACAGCAAAGTATTTCTGCTGAATTGGGTGTGGCTGAGCAGGTTAAACCGCAGATTGCCAAATTTACCATCTGGATGGCAGGTCTTGCAGTTATTGCCACATTGGCGGTACAGCTTTATTCAGATTCGATGATTCTGGCCGGTCTGGTCGGTGTCGCGATCCTGAGTTGTGCCGGCATTTTCAAATGGAAAGAAGCCGATGATGTGATCATTACTGGTATGCGCATGATGGCGCTGGTTGGCTTTATCATGATTGCAGCACAAGGCTTTGCCGCGGTGATTGAAGCGACTAATCAGGTACCAACCTTGGTTGAAGCATCAGTGAACTGGATTGGTGATAGTCAGGCACTGGCCGCATTTCTGATGCTGTTGATTGGTTTGCTAATTACCCTAGGCATTGGTTCGTCTTTCTCAACCATTCCCATTCTAGCGATTATTTATGTACCGCTGTGTATCCAGTTCGGTTTTAGCCCTGCGGCGACCATTGCGATTATCGGAACTGCAGCAGCTTTGGGTGATGCCGGTTCTCCAGCTTCGGATTCAACTTTAGGCCCAACTTCTGGTCTGAATATGGATGGTCAGCATGATCATATGAAGGATAGTGTGATTCCAACCTTCATTCACTTTAATATTCCGTTAATGATTTTTGGCTGGATTGCAGCCATGGTTCTGTAAGTCAATTTCAATCTGCTCTGATATCTATTGGAGCAGATTCATCTGGATTTAAAATAAATAATAAGATGTATTTAAAATATATGTTTAAATAAAAATTAATATAAACCTGATTATTTTACTCTGAATAAAGCCATATTTATCTGATTAATATACTTGGTATTTAAAACCAACCAATTCAGTAAATTTAAAATAAATAACTTTTTAAATCAATATTTTAAATAATAATTTAAAATTAGTTTTATAATCCTTATTGCATATTATTTTCCCTCGTGTTTATTATTAATTAAGATTTATTTTCTTAATAATTATTCTTCCTGTGGGGTATTTTAAAATGTTAAAGCAAGCTGCTCTAATTGCATTAATGGGTCTTTCTGCATCTGCGATGGCAGGTCAATGGCAGGTGAAAGTTGGTGCCAGTTCTTTAGCACCATCAAGTGACACTGAAATTGCACCAGGTTTAGTCGTAGAAGCGGATCAAGAATATGGTTTTACGCCATCGGTTGAATACTTTTTTAATGACAATATCTCTGCAGAACTTTTATTAGCTACGCCATTTAATCACGACATTTCTGCTCAGGGTCTAGGGAAAATTGCCAAGATTAAGCATCTTCCACCCACAATTACCGCTAAATATAACTTTAAAAATGCAACACGTTTTACGCCATATATTGGTGTAGGTGGCACAGCTTTTATTGCTTGGGATGAAGAAGGTCTGGCTAAAGATGTGAAAGAGGAATTTGGTTTGGCAGGTCAGGTTGGCTTTAATTATCAGCCAGCCGATGCCAAAAACTGGGGAGTATTTGCTGACGTGCGCTATGCAGATTTGAGTCCTGAAGTGACTTTAGATGATGCTGATAATACTAAATTCGACTTGAATATTGATCCTTGGGTTTACACGATCGGTTATAGCTACAAGTTCTAAATTCTAGTCTTGCTTAATAAAAAAGCCTCATCTTGAATGAGGCTTTTTTTTTCAAAATAACAACGATTTATAACTTATTGAAATTGAGCAGATCGGCAATGTTCAACTATATTAAAATGAATAAAGTAAATATTAATTGAATACGACTTAATAATTGAATAATAAGGAAGATCAGCATGAAGTTTTTAAGCCAAGGTATTGTGATCTTCTTCAGCCTGCTGGTAGGGTCTACCTATGCGGCAAGTTTTGATTGTCAGAAAGCTGAAACCGTGACAGAGAAAGCGATTTGTGAACATCGCCTGCTCAATGATGCCGATGTCAAGATGAGTACCAGCTATCATATTTTACGTCGTATGGTGCCTATGGGAACCCGCTCGGTGATCCAGCGCGATCAGGTGAAATGGCTACAGTTTCGTGACCGCTGTCAGGAATCTGTGTCCTGTCTGAGTCAAGTCTATAATATGCGCCAGCAGCAAATAGACCTGCAATTTCAACGTATTTATAAGCTTGGGCCTTATTAAGGCTTAAACTTAAGCCTTTACAAATGCAAGCCAGATCAGATCAAGCGATCCTTTATAAAATATCTTGAGAAAAAATATACAACTGGCTATTGAAAATTTAGTAACTCACTCCATTCATATAGGCAACAGTATTGACCTGTATTTAAAATAAAAGGAGTGATTAATGAGCGAGTCTAGCGCACAAAAACATAGTTTCCAGGCTGAAGTGGCTCAGTTACTACATCTCGTGACCCATTCGCTTTATTCAAACCCTGAAATTTTCCTGCGCGAATTGATCTCGAATGCCTCAGATGCATGTGACAAATTACGTTTTGAAGGGATTAACCATCCTGAATTTTATGAAAATGATCCTGATCTGCGCGTTCGTGTCAGTCTGGATGCAGACAATAAAACCATTACCATTTCAGACAACGGGATTGGCTTAAGCGAGCAGGAAGCTATTGATAATTTAGGGACTATTGCCAAATCAGGCACCAAAGACTTTATGTCCAAACTGACCGGCGATCAAAAAGCCGATGCTCAATTGATTGGCCAGTTTGGTGTCGGTTTCTATTCCGGCTTTATTGTGGCTGACAAGATTACGGTAGAATCGCGTCGTGCCGGCACAGATGTCTCTGAAGGCGTACGCTGGATTAGTGGAGGAACCGGTGAGTTCGAAGTTGAACAGATCACGAAACAAGGACGTGGTACTGATATTATTCTGCATCTGCGTGACGATGCGCTGGATTATCTGCAAAGCTATAAAGTGAAGCAGATTATCAATAAATATTCAGACCACATCAGCCTGCCAATCCAGATGCAAAAAGAAGTCTGGCAGGAAGAAGAAGCGGCTGAAGGCGAAACCTCTAAAGGCGGCCAGTATGTCAAAACTGATGAGTGGGAAGTCATTAACTCGGCCAGCGCATTATGGACTCGTAACAAGTCTGAAATCACTGAAGAGCAGTATGTCGAGTTCTACAAGAACTTGAGCCATGATTTCGCAGCGCCATTGGCTTGGGCGCATAACCGGGTTGAAGGCAGCACTGAATATACCCAGTTATTATATATTCCAAGTAAAGCGCCACATGATATTTTCACCCGTGAATCCAAAGCGGGTATCAAACTGTATGTGAAACGTGTGTTCATTATGGATGATGCGGATAACCTGATTCCAAACTACCTGCGCTTTGTGCAAGGTGTGGTGGACAGTGCCGATCTGCCATTGAACGTGAGCCGTGAATTACTGCAAGAAAGCCGTGATGTAAAAACCATCCGTGAAGGCAATACCCGCCGTATCCTGACCATTTTGGATAATCTGGCTAAATCTGAAGATGAAAAAGATCAGGCAAATTTCAAGACCTTCTATCAGGAATTTGCTTCAGTATTGAAAGAAGGTCTGGGCGAAGATTTCAGTAACCGTGAACGTATCTTAAAACTGCTGCGTTATGCGACGTCGACCAATGATGAAGTCAGCACATCATTGGCAGACTATAAAGCACGTATGAAAGATGGGCAGAAAGCCATTTATTATGTGACTGCAGATAGTCTGAATGCTGCGAAAAATTCACCACAACTGGAACTGTTCAAGAAAAAAGGCATTGAAGTTCTGTTGATGACCGAACGCGTGGATGAATGGGCGATGAACTTCGTGAATGAGTTCGATGGTACGCCTTTGCAAAACGTGTCTAAGGGTGCGGTTGACTTAGGTGACCTTCAGGATGCAGAAGAGAAGAAAGCCCTTGAAGAAGCCGCAGCCCAGTTTAAACCGGTGGTGGATAAGTTGACGGATTCATTAAAAGACAAGACCAAAGAAGTGCGGGTGACGACGCGTCTGGTCGATTCTCCGGCTTGTCTGGTGACTGGCGAAGGTGAATTGTCTCCACAGCTGATTCGTATGCTGAAAGATGCGGGTCAACCTGTGCCAGATATCAAGCCGATTCTGGAAATTAACCCGGGACATCCGTTGGTGAAAAAACTGGATGGCTCAGCGCAGTTTGATGATCTGGCCAATGTGATCTTCGACCAAGCGGTGATTGCAGAAGGTGGATTACCAGAAAATCCTGCTGAATATGTCAAGCGCATTAATAGTTTGCTGCTTGCTTAAGTGCTGATATATTGAATGAGAAAATCCCTCTTCGGAGGGATTTTTTATGCCTGCTTCATTTTTCATTTCTAGAAATGATCTGGAAAAACGATAGTGAAGATAAAAAAATCCCTGCGGATTTTAAATCTGAATTTTAAATTAATACTGGTTTTTTGATTTATAATTACGATCATTAAGTAAGGAGAGAGAATGTTATGAAATCTAAGCTGATGATCAGTATGGGCGCTGTAATCCTGATGTCGATGAGCCAAGTTAGTCTAGCGGCACCTGCTGCAGAAAAAATGGTACGCACAGATCGAATCAGTTTTTATAAAGTTGCGAAAGTAGAGGCAGCAAAACTACAACGTGTGCAACATAGCGATCGTATTCGCTTCAATATGCCAGTGATGGAGCAACCTTCATTACAGCAAAAACGAGTGCTACGCAGTGATCGTATTATCTTGAATAAAACCAGCTAATACTTACCGCGCTGATTGCCTCAGTAATATTGAAAAAAGCCCATGAATGATGGGCTTTTATATTTTCTACCATCATTCAGTTTAAAATAACGCTTCTAAACGTACCAAAGCCCCAACATAGTGATCACGATCCTCGCGATGATCATTCAAATAGTTCAGGTCAGTCTGGACAAAAAACCATTCACGTAAAAAAGGTTGTCTCCAGGACACATAAGGGCCCCAGCGATTAAGACGCAGATCCTTGTCATTCAGATAACCACCGGTATAAATGCCGTAACTAAAACGGTTGTCTTGAAAAAACTGATGTTGCCTAAAGGTGTAGTTGTCCCAAGTGAGATCATCGTCTTGATCATCGGCATAAGTCAGACTGAGCTGATTAGAGAAAAAGGCCTGATTGGGACGGGCATGAATCAGTTCCAGGTTGGTCCGTAAATAGTTTTCGCTTTGAATACCATAGCGATAAATCTGTTCGGCATGAAAAGAGTAGTCATTTTCTAGTGTCCAATCTTTACTGGCTTTGACGCGTAGGTAAATATCATCTCCAGAACGTAAGCCCAGATCCAGATCGGTTTCAAAAGGAATACGATCTGACCATTCAGACCAACGTAAGGCAAAAGAGCTGTTATCTTCACGGGCACGTTTAGTATCCAGACGCTTATTTCCGGAAGTGGCAGGATTTTCATTGGTAATCGCGACATTGCTGTCTAATTCATTGTCCAGACTGTCATCACCAAACACCACACTCAGCTTTTGTTCCAAGGTCGGAAGCTTGATCTTGCCGCGGATTCGGGGCTTAATCTCATAGCCTTCATATTCATCCCAGCGATTATCTAGAATGATCCGTAATGTAGCTGCAGCTGGCTGATCCGGATCGCTTTCACCAAACCAGTTATCAATTTTATGCGCAGTACGATCGGCCCATTCGCGGATGCCTTTCTGCTTTTGATCCGCCCATGAATAATTTTCTGTCTCTAGCGTGGATGGAACAATGGCGACATTTGATTGCTCCGGCAGAACCGTGGGTGTTGCATCGATCAAACGTGGAATCTGATCCAGCAAGCCTGATCGGCTTGGCTCTATATTCGTTGGACTGGCAGGAGCAGTTGTGACTGAATTGGCCCAAGACATGCTACCACTCATTCCTAAGCCCAGAGAGAGCAGTAAAATTTGAGTAACCCTGTTTATTTGCATGAGATATTTGTTGCTCTTGTATTCTTATATTCAGCTGTAGTTTTCTAAAAAACGGCCTTAAAAAGCAAGTTAAAGCTACAAAATAACAGCAATTATTCAATCATTTGAGCCTGAATTTCCCGATAAAGCTCTAATACCCGAATGGGTTGTGGCATTGTTAAAATAATATTGTGAATATTCTGCCAATTTAGCTGTTTGTCGCGTTGCAGCAAGATGTATGGATAGGCCAGCTCATCCTCTGCGAGAGAGATGCGTTTTTCACCATGAATCACTCGGATTTTTTGATGTTCCTGTAGCAAAAGCACTGGGGTAGAAAAATCCGCAGCAGCTTCTTTAAACGAGATAAATTTCTGCTTTTGAATGGACTGTGCGGGTATAAATGGATGGTAATCTGGCTGTGTCCAGACTGTTTCAGCCTGCTGCAAGTAAGCCGTTGAAAAAAACTCGAGTTGCATGAACCTGGTGCTTATAACAGACCACGCCAGTGATTTAATCGCAGCAGCCTGATGTTGATGATGGCTCAGCCAATGTTGAATACAATAGTGAGCCTGCAACTGACTCGGTACCCCTAAGAGCATCAGATATTTAACAAACTGACCTTGCAGATTCAATTGCTCAACCAAATAAACCTGACGTGCCTGCCAGTTATCTTCTGCCGCATAATATAAGACAATATCCAGATAAACAGGGTGTTGTTCGACATCGGATTCTAGTTCTAAAGCACAGAGCCGCTGGATATTAGTTTCTTCTAAACCTAAAGGGTGTACATGAGCGTTTAGTTTGCCCAGTTGGATCTGTACAGGGAATTGAATCAATTCGGAGGTTGTGATTTGTTCTTGCTGAATTGTTGTTTCAGCTTTGAGCCGAGGACCTAGTTCCTTGGGTTCAGTCAGTATCTGATTGGTTGACTCATCTGAGCGATTTAATTCTAGTGCATGTATTCTCGCGCGCGGCCGTCCCCGATGATACTTGGTTGTTTCCACAGCTTTTAAGCTGGTTTCAGCTTCGGTTAAGGATAAGGCAGGAACGATCAAGGGGGGACCCTGTTTCAGACAAGAAAACCGCTGCTGTTGTTGCAACAGCCAGAGATAACAGTGTTGCAGTTCAGCCCATTGGCTGTGCAGGGCAGGAGATTGGGGAGCTGGAATCAGCCAAATTTGCCAGCCACGTTCAGGATGATGTAAAACTGCCCAGCCTGAATCCGGATGGGCATACAATGCTTGTTCCAGCGCCAAGATTTCGGTGAAATAGCCACGAAAGCTTAGATGATAAGACGTGTTAGCAGAAAATTGGTAGGCGACAAGTTCAGGCTGAGTGCGAACTTTAAATGCTGAAATCTGGGTTTTGAAAATAGGCTCATCACACAGATTAAAAATATCGCGTATTCTTTTTTTAGAACGGGCAATTTCGTACAAAGGCAGGACTTTATGCTCCAGTTGCTGCGCCAGTCCATGTAATTCTTTAATTAAGTGTGCTTTTTCTAAAGCATTCATTGTTTGATCTCTAGAGATGTTTCAGTGCTTTATCTAGGGTTTGTGCCAGTACGATGTTGACCGCTAGCTCGACCAGTCTGTATTCAGCAGAATTTGAGTCTGTATAGCTTTCTGCCATTTCAATTAAATAATCAATAGAAACCGACTGAGGCGGAATTTTGCCTTGTACCAATGCCTGAAGTTCATGCATAAAAAATTTTCTTATCATTGATCTATTTATATTGCTGCAATTATAAGCAGAGATCACATAAAATAGTGATCTATTTTGAGTATTTTATAAACGAATTTTTTTAATTAAAAGTGATAAAAATCAATAGAAAAAATTAGAGTAGGAAATAGTCGATATTTTTTAGAGTCGTGCATCTTTCACACTGAATGTGGTCAAAAAAACAGGCTGAATCAATCAGCCTGTTTTAATGAAAAACAGCTTTGCATTAAGCTGTTTTTTCAGTTGCTACAGTCGCAGCATCTGCATTTACTGTTTCAGCAGGTGCTTTAGTCGCTGGAAAGTCTGGCAGATGAACCACTTGCGCCATTTGTGCAGACGCTTGAACAGAAAAAGCCATAACGGTTGCTGCGAAAGCAAATTTAAGAGCATTCATAGGATGACCTTTAATATCAGAGTGTTCAATGACTTGAACAGAGGAGAATATTTAAACTTAATTCGAGTGAAATAATAGCAAATAAGACTTAATAGAAAATGATAGATTCGGCAAATTTAGATAGTAAATTTTAGATAAATTACTCTACAAAACAATAAATTAGTATATTTACTCTAGTTTGATTTTTATGGTTTTACAGGGCTTTATACTTTATTTTAGCGATGAAAATCTGGACTTAATCGAGTGTTAAAATAAAAGGTTATGTGTTTTTGATCTGCCAATTTAAAACTAAATTTCGAGCTTTGTTCAATCCATGTAAGTTTTTGCTATCGCTTGTTTACGGGCTGCTGCAATCTTCTAAGAATGGACTAAGATGGAATTCCATTTATTTTCATCCTGAGAGTTTTATTATGGCAATTGCAAAAGTGGTAGAAGTCAATTCAAGCAGCAATAAAAGCTTTGAAGATGCGATTCAAACGGGCATTCAAAAAGTCACAGAAACGATCAAAAATGTACAAGGTGCTTGGATCAATGAACAGAAGGTCGTCATTAAAGAAAATAAAATCACGGAATATCGTGTCAATTTAAAAATTAGTTTCCTAGTTGATTAAGCGAATGCCATTCAATAACAAATAAAAAACCCCATTTTAAATGGGGTTTTTTATTGAACGTTGTTTTATTTAGCTTGGTCTGGGGTGTCACACGTTTCTGTTGAGCACTGTGCTGCCTGACTATTGGTTGATGTATCGAGCGCTTTTTCAAATACTTGCAAGAAAACTTCTTTAGGCTGCGCGCCTGCCAATGCCACACGTTGATCAAAAACAAAGAAAGGCACACCGGTTACTTTGAGTTGTTCGTGTGCCACTTCCTGATCGAATTTGACGAAATCAGCATATTCTTCCGAATCCAACAGATCATCGACTTCGACCGGATTCAGGCCGATACGCGCTGCGACATCTTCCAGCGTTTCACGTTCTCCAATCGCCAGACCTTGGGTCATATAGCTATAGAAGAATGCTTCCTGTGCTTCATTGCCCAGACCTTTGCTTTGCGCCAGGTGAATCAGGCGATGCGCATTAAAGGTATTGCCTGAATTGGCACCTTCCCAGTTAAATTCAATGCCTTCAGCTTTAGCCATCTCAGCAATATTGCGCTGCATCTCTTCGACTTCTGCCACGGTGCGGCCATATTTTTGCGCCAGACGCTCAGAGTTAGACGCTTCCTGACGAACCGGTGCTTCAGGATCGAGCTGGAAACTGTGCCAATGCACTTCTAGCTCAATACCTGCTTCTTGTGCAGCAGCTTCTAAACGTTTTTTACCAATATAGCAGAAGGGGCAAACCACATCTGACCAGATATCTACGCGCATGTCATGTCTCTAATTTTGCTCTTGTATTCAAGTATGAGGGTGAAGAATCAGAATTTAAAGCCCTGGAGCATCAGAAGTGCATTTCTACAGCATATCGGCAGGATGAAGATAAGAATAAAACGTAGATAATAGGTAAATGGTTTCCTTAAAAGAATCCGGTTCTGACTATTCAAAAAAATATAAAAATGCCATAAAAAAAACGCCCCGTAGGGCGTTTTTTTTGAATGCAGTTAATTAGGCAGTTTTTACTGCAGCTTCAACAGCAAGCATGTGACCATTTTCTTCGAAGTTTGAGTGCCAAGACAGCGCTTCACGAAGAAGATGAGGGGTATGGCCGCCTTTTGCACATGCACGGTCAAAGTAATCATTCAACGCATCGCGGTACATTGGGTGTGCACAGTTATCAATCACTGCACGTGCACGCTCACGCGGTGCCAAACCACGAAGATCCGCAAGACCTTGTTCAGTTACCAGGATATCTACATCGTGTTCTGCATGGTCGATATGTGAAGCAAACGGTACCACAGAAGAGATGTCGCCACCTTTCGCGATTGATTTGGTTACGAAGATCGCCAAGTGGGCATTACGTGCGAAGTCACCTGAACCACCAATACCGTTCATCATTTTGGTACCGCAGACGTGAGTTGAGTTCACATTACCGTAAATATCAAACTCAAGTGCAGTATTGATGCCGATAATACCTAAACGGCGTACCAGTTCAGGATGGTTTGAAATTTCCTGTGGACGTAATACCAGTTTGTCTTTGTATTGTTCAAGGTTGTTAAATACTTTCTCGCCGTACTTCGCAGAAAGCGTAATAGATGAACCTGAAGCGAACTTCATTTTACCGGCATCGATCAATTCAAACGTACAGTCTTGCAGAACTTCTGAGTACATGATCAAATCTTCGAAGTTTGAATCTTTCAGACCCGTCAATACGGCGTTTGCAATTGAACCGATCCCTGCTTGAAGAGGTCCCAAGTTTTTCGGTAGACGCTCTTCAGCCACTTCTTTTTCAAAGAAAGCGATTAAATGGTTGGCAATGCTTTGAGTCTCATCATCTGGCGCAGTTACAGTAGATGGAGAGTCATGCAATTCGCTGTTAAATACGATACCAACAATTTTAGATGGATCGATATTGATCGCATGCGTACCAATACGCTCATCAACTTGAGTCAATGGAATCGCTTGACGCGTTGGACGATACGTCGGGATGTAGATATCGTGCAAGCCTTCAAATGCCGGGCTTAAATTCGTATTGATTTCTACAATCACTTTTTCAGCAAAAATCGCAAAGCTTGCAGAGTTACCAACAGATGTTGTTGGAATGATGCCGCCATCTTCAGTAATTGCTACGGCTTCGATGATCGCAACGTCTGGTTTTTTCAACTGCAGGTTACGCATTTGCTCAACAGTTTCAGACAAGTGCTGGTCAATGAACATCACTTCGCCGTTGTTGATCGCTTTACGTAAAGTATTGTCTACCTGGAACGGTAAACGACGTGCCAATACACCAGCTTCAGTCAGTTGTTTGTCTAGATCGTTCCCTAGTGATGCACCAGTAATTAACGTGATCTTTAATGGGTTTGCTTTTGCCTGTTGAACTAAAGCTAAAGGAACCGCCTTCGCTTCACCAGCGCGAGTAAAGCCACTCATGCCCACAGTCATGCCATCTTGGATGAATTCAGCCGCTTGTTCAGGGCTGATGACTTTGTTGTGTAGGGAGGCTAAACGGATACGATCTAAAGACATTTTAACTCTCATTAATTCTTAAACTATGATACGGATTGTACCGCTCAAAAAATGTATTGTGCATAGGTGTTAGGCTAAGGTCTAATTTTTTAGCTAAATGTAGGTATAATAAAAAATGATGATTTTTAAATGATTGAATTCGTGAACTATAAAATGAATTGTATAGAAAAACTAAAAAGTCATTTGTTGAATTACTGATCACTTATTAAAAGTGCTCAGTCAAAGTTTGGCGAATTTTATCGAGTGTAGTGGCTGGGGGAAGTGTCTCAGGATTCGCCTGATTCACGGGTAGTGAAATGATAGCTTCCAGCCCACCTTCAGGACGATTATGAATACGCAATTGGCCATGGTGAATATCGACAATCCGTTTCACAATGGCCAACCCCAAGCCACTGCCTTGTACTGTTCGTGCCGAATTGCCCCGAACAAAAGGCTGCATCAAGGCTTCAATCTGATCTTCCGGGATGCCTTCGCCATGGTCTGCGACACAAATCAACAGTTGATCTTCTTCAACATGCGCAGAAAGCTCAATTGGTTCTGAACCATAACGTTTTGAGTTGTTGATCAGATTGCCGATCAGTCTTTTTAGTGACATGCTGCGCGCCTGAATGGTCGGTATATCTTGTGGTGTAAATCGGATATCTAGCGGTTTAAACTGCTTGACCAGTTCCTGTAGCAGTACATTGACATTGGTGTCCTGCGGTTCTTCATCGGAACCATCGCGCATATAGGAAATGAACTGATCCAGAATCGCGTCCATATCTTCGACATCATAAATCAGGCCTTCTTTGAGAAAGTCTTCATCTGGCATCATTTCGGCACTGAGGCGGATTCGGGTTAAGGGCGTGCGCAAGTCATGTGAAATGCCGGCCAGCATGATTCGGCGTTCCCGCTCGGTCTGGTCCAGCGTATAAATCATCTGATTAAAGGCATGATTGACCTGACGGATTTCCAGTGGACCATGATTGGTATCTAGATAGGGTGCTGAGCCGATTCGGCTATAACTGTTGGCGGCATTCTGCAAACGGCGTAAAGGACGGTTGAGCTGACGCACCAAGGTCAAAATAATGATGCCGACAATAATCGGCGTGCCAAGCAACCAGCCCAAAATCAGTTCATTGCTATAATTGGCATAAGTCTTTAAAGGTTCCTGTACCCAGTGACCATTCATTTCAGGAGTCTGGATCCAGATACGTGGACTCGGCTTAAACTGGAAATAGACTGTGGCTTGTTCGATGCGTAACTCTTTGGCGAGTTTGGTTTCGATCTGTCGGGTAAAAAATTCGGCAATCAGCTTTTCACGGACAGTGGGATATTCTGCCGGATTAGTAACGTATTCAATGCCGACCCGGTTTTTCAGCCAGTCATCGATATCGACTTCCTGCTGTTTATGATACAGGCGCAGATCGGGATTATTAAGAATTTCCAGTTCCATGGCCAGATAACGCGCATGTTGCTGGATTTCAGGTAAAAACAGGGTACGCCAAAAGAACCACAAGGACATGAACAGGCTAAAACAGACCACAAAAACCACCAGTACCGTGGTACGCATGGCAGCAGAACGCGGCTTGATCTTGTCGAGAAAGCGTTCCCCGCGGGTACGCTTTTTTTCCGAGTAGCTGACAAAATCGGTAAATTTTTGTGGATCGATGGGGTCGAGTTTCACACCAGCTCCCTGTTGGCATTTTCCAAATTGAGCAGTAATAATAATTTGTAATGGAATCTTACTGCTTGAACCTTCGATGGAAGGAGCTTGTTGTGTTACTTTTTTTGAAAAAATGAGTAACACTGTTACGCAAGTAAAAACTTTGCCATTCGCTGAACTCGCGCATTTGTATACGAGCCTTTAAAGAAGGGGAGGCTCAAACAGCAGCGAATGGCTTTTAGGGACAATAAATTGGGGTAATCTTTTATCGTAATAAGTTTTTCTTTATTCAGCACCATCTGGAACAAAGACATAACCCACACCCCATACAGTCTGGATATAACGTGCACGCGCTGGGTTTTCTTCCACTAAACGGCGTAAACGTGACACCTGAACATCAATTGAACGTTCCATGGCACCCCATTCACGGCCACGCGCCAGATTCATCAGCTTGTCGCGGGTTAATGGTTCGCGTGGATGTTGAACCAGTGCTTTCAGTACCGCAAACTCACCAGTAGTGAGCGTTACCACTTGGCCTTCACGGGTCAGAGTGCGGGTAGAGAGATCTAGCGACCATGGGCCAAAAGAAACCACTTCCATCTGTTGGCTTGGTGCACCCGGCACTTCACGTACCTGACGGCGCAATACCGCACGAATACGTGCCAGCAGCTCATTCGGGTTAAACGGTTTAGGCAAGTAATCATCGGCACCTGCTTCTAAACCGGCAATACGATCCGAGTCGCTACCACGAGCGGTGAGCATAATGATAGGCGTATCGATATTGGATTGGCGTAAACGACGACAGATACTCAAGCCATCTTCGACCGGAAGCATAAAGTCGAGCACGATCAGAGAAAACAGTTCCCGCTGTAAAAGTCGATCCATCTGCGTGGCATCATGTGCAGTTTTAACCACAAAGCCTTTATCTTCGAGAAAACGCTGTAATAAGGTACGCAGACGAACATCATCATCAACCACCAGGATCCGTTCGACCCGGTCCGTTTCGGTATGTACGGCATCGGCTTTTTCAGCAGGTACAACTAAACTCATGAGATGCTCCTTTATTCTTTATTGTCGTCATAAACAAAAATCAAATAGGCTTTGAGTATACGATTCATTGATATTAATTGACTATGCTCTAAAGCACCAAATATTGCAGTTAAAATCAAGACATAGATACCAAATATATACATCTAAATGAGCAAAAAATACGATTTTAAGCTGGATAAAAAGCAAAGTTCATACAAACTTTATCGGGAAAAGCTGAAAACTGTGGCACTTCATAATATAAAGATGAGGTAAATTAATAAAAACAATGGTGGATTTTATAGACCCGGTCTTTATAATCATGCCATTTAGTACTTATCCTTGTGGGATCAAACACGATGACTGACTTAGTTCAGCAGTTGGCAAAAGAACTTGCCGTACGTCCAAATCAAGTTGAGGCTGCCATCAAGCTTATTGATGAAGGTGCCAGTGTTCCTTTTATTGCACGTTACCGTAAAGAAGTAACGCAAGGCTTAGACGATACGCAACTACGTCAACTCGATACGCGTTTATCATACTTGCGTGATTTGTATGAGCGCCGTGAAAAGGTGATTGAATCACTCAAAGAACAAGATAAATTATCTGATGATTTATTGGCGCGTGTGAATGCCGCTGAAACCAAAAATGCATTAGAAGAAATTTACGCGCCGTACCGTCCAAAACGTACCAGTAAATCATTCAAGGCCAAAGAAGCCGGTCTAGGCCCGATTTCCGAAAAAATCTTTAATGAAGCCGTTGATCCAGCTGAAGCTTTGGTGGGTTTTAGCCATGAAGATTACCCAGATACTGAAAGCCAGCTTGATGCGATCCAGCACATCCTGATTGATGACTGGGCGCAAAATATCGCGCTGACCACTGAACTTAAAGCGACATTTGCAAAAACTGCCGTGCTGAAAAGTTTGGTTGCCAGTGATGAGAAAAAAGAAGTCGGTAAAAAATTCCGTGATTATTTCGATTTCTCTGAAAACTTGAATAAAGTGCCTTCACACCGTTTATTGGCGATGCTGCGTGGCCGTCAAGAAAACGTTTTAGGCCTGAAAGTGGATGGCGAAGATGATGCCCCGTTGGCGCGTATTGAAACTGAATACAATCTTGAAACTGTTCAGCCACAAGCGCGTCAGGATTTCTTGAAGCAAACTGCAAAACTATTTTGGCTCGGTAAAGTTCGTCCAACGATCGAACATTCATTGCTGACTGAAAAACGTCTGGCTGCTGAAACAGAAGCGATGAACGTCTTTGCTGAAAACCTGCGTCATTTACTGCTTTCTGCACCTGCAGGCGCACGTACCACTTTGGGCGTGGACCCGGGTATCCGTACCGGTGTGAAACTGGCGGTAGTGAACGAGTCTGGTGATGTTCTTGCACACAGCACGATTTATCCATTTGCACCAAAAGACGATAAAGAAGGTTCACTGGCCGAGCTGGCGCGTTTATGCCGCGAGTTCAATGTTGACCTGATCGCGATTGGTAATGGTACTGCAAGCCGTGAAACTGAAGCTTTAGTTGCTGAAATGATGGCTGCGAACAGTGATCTGAAAATGACGCGTGTTTCTGTATCTGAAGCAGGTGCATCGGTGTATTCAGCATCTGAACTAGCTTCACAGGAACTGCCTGAACTAGATGTATCTATTCGTGGTGCGGTATCGATTGCACGCCGTTTACAAGATCCACTAGCAGAACTGGTGAAAATCGATCCGAAATCAATCGGTGTAGGCCAGTATCAACATGACGTGAACCAGACCGGTCTGGCGAAAACCTTGGAAGCGGTCGTTGAAGACTGTGTGAACTCAGTGGGTGTGGATGTAAATACTGCATCAGCAGCGATTTTGGGTTATATCGCGGGTCTAAATAAATCAATTGCACAGCAAATTGTGGAATTCCGTAAGGAAAATGGTCGTTTTGACAATCGTCAGTCTTTGAAGAAAGTGCCACGTTTAGGCGAGCGTACTTTTGAGCAGGCTGCGGGCTTCTTGCGTATTCAAGATGGTACAGAACCACTAGATGCTTCTGCGGTTCACCCTGAGTCATATGCTTTGGTGAGCAAAATTGTTGAAGCGAAAGCAACGACTGTAAAAGACATCATTGGCAATACTGAAATCATTCGCCAAGTGAATGCTGAAGAATTTACAGACGAGAAATTCGGTCTGCCGACAATTCAAGACGTATTGGCTGAACTGGAAAAACCGGGCCGTGACCCGCGTCCAGAGTTCCGCACTGCTAAATTCCGTGATGACATTACGGAAGTTGCGCAATTGTCGGAAGGCATGCAGCTAGAAGGTGTAGTCACCAACGTGACTAACTTCGGTGCATTTGTCGATGTGGGTGTGCATCAAGACGGTTTGGTACATATTTCTGAACTTGCCAATGAATTTGTCGCTGACCCACATAAAGTGGTGAAACCGGGTCAAATCGTACAAGTCCGTGTTTTGAATGTGGATGCTGAACGTAACCGTGTGAATTTATCGATGCGTCCAGAAGCTTCTGAAGCTCCGGCGAAAGCACCACGTCAGCCACGTCGCGAGAATAATGAGCCACGTGGTGAACGTAAGTCTCAAGGTAAACGTCCACAGCAAGCACGTCCGCAAGGTGAGCGTCCTCAGGGCAAGAAACCTCAAGCGGCTAAACCACAAGAGCAAAAAATTGGTGGTTTGGGTGCATTGCTATTGCAAGCAGGGATTAAAGGTTCGAAATAATCTTTAATTAGCGAATAAAAAACCTCCCAATTGGGAGGTTTTTTATTGGATCATTATGAGTTAATCATCGGCACAATCCAGCTGGTGATAATCAGTAAAATACCGAGATGCCCCAATTTTCGTGTCACATAGACCAGTTTAGATGGTGGCTGTTCCAGTCTTTTTGCATATTCTTCCATGCTAATGCCGGGCTTGCCTTTACTGGTAAATAAAAACACCGCCAGGTCGATACAGATCAGAATCGTACCGATATCAGCGACCAGTTCCATCAGGACAAAATCCTGGCGATACAGCGACATGCTGACGCTATAAATCAGATAAATGGCAAAGGCCAGACACAGGTATTGCAGGACAACTAAAAACTTCTGCATAAATCTCAACAGTTCACAAAATTAAAGCAATTATACAAATAATCGGGCAGCTGCGGCCAATTACAAGGCTTGCATCACCTCAGCAAAATTCTGCTTCTCGACCAGTTCAAGAAATTCATCACCCAGACGCTGACTTTCCGCAATACATTGCTTCCACAGCTGGATCCGTTGGGTTTGATCCAAACCTTTTAAGTTAAAGTCTTTACGATCAGGCAAACGACCCAAAGGCAAACTTTGCAGATATTGCTGCGATGGAGAAAGCAGCAAAGTTCGTGCCTGATTTTCTGGATTTGAGGTACGTTTAAATAACTTGTCGAACCAGCCGGGGGTAATGCTATCGGTAAAATGTGGATACAGCACAATGCCTTTGCTCTGGAAGGGCAGGTCAATATGATAGTCAATCAGACCACCATCACGATAATAACCCTGTGGTGCATCTGGAATATTGTTCACCGCTGCCATCACCCCGGGAATAGACGCTGAAGCCATCAACCAGGACAACACACTCTGTTCGGTTAGTGCATGATAATGCGTGGTAAATCCATCTTCAGCGATTTTAAACTGCTCACCCGTATTCGGCTGGCTGATTACACGTTGCATGAAATGACGGCTGTGCCGGCGCGCGACTGCGGTCGTTCCAAGAATTCCAGCCACAGAAGCCAACAACGGCAATGCCTTGTCACTCTGGAAAATGTGTTGGGCTTTAATTGAAATGACTGCGAGATGATAATCTGGATGATTGACCAGATCGTTTTCTTTGCCTTGTACCAGATCCAGCAGCATGCCACGGCAAACTTCGCTGACATCCTGACGGGTCATTTTTTTATGAAAATAGAGGTTGGTATACAGCTCACCCAAACGTTCGGTTCCCTGTTGAACTCCATGTGCAGCCATACTGGCAAAACGCCAGCTGCCAATCGAAGAACCCACCAAAGTTCTACGCTGAGGTGCACGTGGAAAAAACTCACCAAAAATCGCCTGATCCAGTCCTTGGATCCCGATGCCTTTGGGGCCGCCTGCCGCACCGGGCACGATATCGACCTGTTCGGGTTGCAAACCTTGTTCCAGAATCAGCTCACGTGCCAGATGGCCAGCACGAATCGTGAGCGCAGGCGCACGTTTTTGTAAAATCTGTACCATGGTTGAACCTATACCAGTCAAATGTGTGCTTATTTTAAGCGATAGGTTTAAAGACCCAATGGCAAGATATGTCCTAAGGTGACTTGAGAGTCATGGCATCGGGTTGATGTAAGTGTGCATGAGTTCTTTATTGCGTAAATTTAAAAAAGGTAGATTAAATGAAATAATCAAAAGCGTGGTTATAGGATAGCTTGGCCAGTAAAAAGCATGAATTAGAAAGAAACTACCTGCAAGACCTATCCATATTTTTAAAGCTAGTATTAGCTGTGTTTGTCGTAGACAGAATAGAAATAACAACGGAAGCAGGTTAAAGCTGACAATGAGCCAGAAATAGTCACTATGAATCAGGCGGTAGAATGTGGTATTGGCAGCAGGGGACCATGCAAGCCAATGGGCTGTTTGGTTGATATAGAAAAAATATCTATCCATGTTGGGAAGCTGTAAAGTAGTGCAGTGAGAAAGGTTTTTTGTCTATTCTGGCGATACAGTGCCCATAAAAAACTATATTTCATTTGGATATTCTTGCTTTATTTTTTCAATAATTTAAGCATAAAAAAGCCTGACGAATCAGGCTATTTAAAAAATTATTTCGCAATTCGCCAGACTGCCAGAACGCTCACCAGCACAATCAGAAGCACCGACACAAACCACGGTGAAATAATGGCAATCGCCAGCAGAATCGCCATGATACTGCCAAACATCCAGCTACGTTTTTGCTGATGTTCCATTTGCAGGCGCATACTTTGTAATTCATTGAGCTGTTTGGCATGCCAGGCCGACTGGTTTTTTAAACCGTTTAAGCTGTCGATCATCAGGGTCGGTAAATCCTGCGCCCCTAACAGCAGATCCGGGATTTTCTGTCCCAGTTCTTTAAGGTTCTTTTGCGGATTCATCTGGGCCTTGATCCAGTCCGTCAGGATCGGTTTGGCCAGACTCCAGATATCCAGTTCAGGATACAGGTCGGTTCCTAAACCCTCGACATGCACCAAAGTTTTTAGTAGCAACATCAATTGAGGTGGAATTTCCAGATGGAAACGACGCGCGATGTCCATGACTTCAATCAGAATGCCGGCAAAGTCCAGTTCATGCATCGGTTTAGAGACCATTGGCCCCACACTACGGCGCATTTCACGAGCCAAAGCATCCTGATCAGTTCCCGGTGGAATCCAGCCGGCCTGATGCACCACCTGAATCAGCTGCATAAAGTCACTGTTCATGACCGCCAGTAGCATGCGTGCTACGGTCATCTGGTCATGCTTGGACAGCTCGCCCATAATCGCGCAGTCCAGCGCAATAAAACGTGGATTGGCCGGATTGATGGTCTCTACAAAGACGTTGCCTGGATGCATGTCGGCATGGAAGAAGTTATCGCGGAACACCTGAGTAAAGAAGATGGTCAGGCCTTTACGCGCCAGATCGGCACGATCCATACCCAACCGGTCAAAGGTCGCGATATCTGAAATCGGCACCCCGGTAATGCGCTCGGCTACCAGCACGTCTTTGCTGTCCATATAAATTTCCGGCACATACATCATGCTCGAGCCGGTAAAGTGATGGCGCATACGGCGGGTATTGTCTGCTTCCAGCGTCAGATCCAGCTCATTCAGAATGATCTGGCGATAGTCCTGAATGATTTCCGACAGGTGCAATGCGCGGGCAGCTTCCAGACGTTTTTCCAGAAATTGACCGAGCCATTCCAGAATTTCAAAATCCTGCAAAATCTGCTGGCGAATATTCGGGCGGGTGACTTTAACCACCACTTCACGGCCATCATGCAGGGCAGCCGTATGCACCTGAGCAATCGAAGCTGCAGCCAGTGGCTGGGTATCGAAACGCGCGAATAGGGTATTTACATCAGCTTTCAGGGATTCCTGAATGCGCATCTTGGCCACGTCATTATCAAACGGCTTGACCCGGTCTTGTAGCAAGACCAGTTGCTGTAAAACTTCAGGTGGAATCAGGTCACGGCGGGTCGAGAGCAGTTGACCGAGCTTGATCGCCAACGGCCCCATTTCTTCTAAAGCCAGTTTCAGCTTGAGCGGATTTTTACGTTCACGACTGGACCAGGCAGCCGGATGCATCCGGATGAGGGACAGCACATGCCGGGATTTTTCTGGTAATTCTTCCGCAGGAAACAACGTGTCGAGTCGATAGTGCGCGGCGATGCGCCAAAGTTCGAGTAAACGTGAAACATGCGGAATCATAAAGCTGTGTACCTAGTCTTGAGTAGAATTGTTTGAGGCATCAATTTGAGCCTGAAGCTGATGGATTTTTGCTTCAACCCGATCTAAATTTTGATTCAGGATACGGGTGTCCTGATTCAGGTCATCCATTTGCCAGCGTGGGGCAAACAGACCACTGTCTTCTTTTAAGGCATCTTCAGCAAAGAATAATTGACTTTGCAGGGTGCGTTTTAGCTGCTTGGGCAGCAGTTGCAATTTGCCAATTTCATGCGCCAGCGTCGGGCCAATCCAGGGACTTAAGTGCGCTGCCAGATCCAGTTCCGCCTGTTGCATGATGCGCTGGATTTCCTGCAATAACTTGTAGTCGCCTTGCAATGGAATATTGCCGACTTCATCGGAAAGCAGCAGCTTGAGTAATTCCACCACATTGCTGACCTGCAAGGTTGCTGTCGCTTCGGTGACTGTCGCGGAACTTGCGTCAAATGGACGTTGTTCAAAGACCGAAGGTGTTTCGGTATGACCGGTTGCCGTTGGTTCCAGACGAACTTTGCCTTCATCAAAAAACACATCAACCGAAAGCTGCGGCGAGGCGATCACCACCCGCAGCATTTTGCCGGACAGGGCATTCAGCTGGATGCGGGTAATGGCATCCAGATCAATCACATGATGAATCACGCGTTCAACAGCACCGAGTGCCAGAATTGACCACATAGGCAAGGAACCTTAAAGTTTGAAACCGCGGTGAACCGCAACAATCCCACCAGTCAGGTTGTGATAGTCACAATTCTGGAAGCCGGCATTTTCCATCATACCTTTCAGGGTGCGCTGGTCCGGATGCATACGGATCGATTCAGCCAGGTATTTATAGCTTTCTGCATCATTGGCAATGATTTTACCCATGATTGGCAATGCCGTGAACGAATAAAGGTCATACAGCTTAGAGAATGGCTCAAACACTGGTTTAGAAAATTCTAGCACCAGTAAACGGCCACCTGGCTTAAGGACGCGGTACATCGCAGCCAGTGCCGCATCTTTATCGGTCACGTTACGTAGACCGAAAGAAATGGTCAAAAGATCAAAGCTGTTGTCTGCAAATGGTTCTAAGGTTTCGGCATTGGCCAAAACGAAATCGACATTGGTACAGCCCGCATCAATCAGACGGTCACGACCGACATTCAGCATGGATTCGTTAATATCAGACAGTACCACATGACCTGTCGGACCAACTTCACGGCTAAAGACTTTAGCCAAGTCGCCAGTACCACCCGCGATATCCAGCACATGCTGGCCACGGCGTACACCTGACATATTGATTGCAAAACGCTTCCACAGGCGATGAATACCAAAAGACATCAGGTCATTCATAATGTCGTATTTGCTCGCCACCGAGTGGAACACTTCTGCGACTTTCTGGGCTTTTTCTTCGCTGTTAACAGTTTGATAGCCGAAGTGTGTGGTTGAGCCGACGTTACCGGTATTGGCACCACGCGGCAGATTATATTTAGGCACAGTACCCGTCACAGGCGTGTCAGTCAGACGTTGTTCTAAGGATTGTTGCTGACCTTGCGGGGTGCCTTGTGGAAGGGGTTCAGTTAAGAATGGGCTCACTTTGTCTGTCTGTTGTGCCGACTCGGGGGTAGGGGTAGGCGTTGTATTTTCATTCGACATTGGAGTCACTCCTAACATATCAATCGGGTTAATCTTGCATTGTCTGCATCATGACAGATTCTAAAGGCTTATTCAGCAATCATGATGCAATTGTTATGAATAATATACAGAAAAATTCACGCTTGGCAGAAATACTCATCGGGTATTTACTGAAACGGTAGCGGATCGCCAGAATGTACTTTATCGATAATCTGGCGTTCGGTTGCCGTGAACGTGCGTACAAATTTTTCTGCCGATTTGAGTGGCTTCATGGCCAGAAAACCATCCTGCATAAATTCATACATCACCTGAAAGTTATATTTATTCGCCGCGCCTTTACACATTTTAAAGGCCGTATAGACCACAAATGAACGCATGTATTTATCCAGACTCATGCCGAGCTGATCCAGCAGAGCCAACTGTTTCAAGCGTGCTTCACCCTGATCCAGCTTCAAATAGGTCAGGCGCATCATCTCGTCAGTCAGCGGTTCATGCGGATGATAATCCTGTAATAACTGAATCGCGACCTGTTCATCCAGCTGTACCGCCAGAATAGCCAGCTCTACACCTGAGGTGCCGGTTTTAATGGCATTTTCCGGAATAACTTTTTCTGCTTTATGCGCATATTTCATCAGCCGGGCAATCTGTTCTGCCAGCGCATCAAATTCAGCACCGCCGTAGAGACGGTTCAGGAAATATTCGGACATCAACAGGTTTTGTTTTTCAGCAAAATGGGCGCGATGAGTGCGCTGCATGCGGACTTTCTGCCAGGCCTGCACATCCTGTAAACGGCTTAAAATGTCAGGCCGGGTGTGATAAGCCAGTTGATAATAATGCGCTAACAGATCATCGAGTACGGCAAGTTTGGACATGAGGCTTCAATTATGATTGGAGGATGCAAGAATCTTAGAGGCTGCCGGACAATCCTGCTATGACAAATTGAACAGAGATCGGGCATTTGTATGTCAATCTGTTGTTTAAATAGCCAATTTAATCGTGTGAAAAACGTTGCCAGAGCTATTTTTGCGCTGAAACTCCTCGCTATACTGCAAATAGAATAAAAGATCAGGGTTGAAGATACGTATGGAACAACCACAATTTCAGTTAATGGATGAAGATCAGCTGTCTGTCGAGCTGATTGATGCCCAATATAATTTAAAAAAGACCCGAGGCCAGAAAAATGCCAAAAGTCTGGTGATTCTGGTGAATGGCATTGAGCTAGCCGGCAAAGGTGAAGCGGTTAAACAGCTACGTGAATGGGTCGATCCGCGCTATTTGCGCGTGAAAGCCGATAAGCCTCAGCTAGCCGGCCCAAAGCAAACCTTGTGGCAACCTTATGCGCGTTTTATTCCAGCTGAGGGCCAGATCATGGTGCTGTTTGGTAACTGGTATAGCGATCTGCTCGGCAGTGCCATGCAAGCTGAAAGCCCGCTGAGTGATGCACAGTTTGATGAATATCTGCAAGAGATGCAGGCCTTTGAACAGGACCTGAAAAATAACCATGTGGATGTGATCAAGGTCTGGTTTGACCTGTCCTGGAAAGTCTTGCAAAAACGCCTGGATGCCATGGATCCGAGTGAAACTCACTGGCATCAACTGCATGGTCTGGACTGGCGCAATCGCAAAGAATATGACACCTTGCAGCGCCTGCGTCAGCGCTTTACCGAGGACTGGTTCATTATTGATGGCGAAGATGAGCAGCAGCGCGACCAGCAATTTGCCCAGTATATCCTGAGTGCCTTGAAACATTGTCCGGATCATCCTGCCAGAGCCAAGGGAAGATGGAAACAGGCCAAGATTCCCGAGCAGTTAAAACATCCTTCCAAGACTCAAGCCCAGCCAGAAGATTACAAACCGGAACTAAAAAAATTAACCGCGAAGGTCGCCAAAGCCATGCGTTCCGATTCGCGTAATGTGGTGATTCTGTTTGAAGGTATGGATGCTGCCGGCAAGGGCGGCGCAATCAAGCGAATTGTCAAAAAACTCGATCCACGTGAATATGAAATTCATACCATTGCTGCACCAGAAAGATTTGAGCTGAGCCGTCCCTATTTATGGCGCTTCTGGACCAAGCTGCAAACTGATGATGATATCTGTATTTTTGACCGTTCCTGGTATGGGCGGGTATTGGTAGAACGGGTAGAAGGATTGGTCAGTGCGGTGGAATGGCAGCGTGCTTATGATGAAATTAACCGTTTTGAACAGAGTCTGGTCAAGCATCAAACAGTGATTGTGAAAATCTGGCTGGCAATCTCCAAGGACGAACAGGCAGCACGTTTCAAGGCGCGTGAAGATACACCGCATAAGCGTTTTAAAATTACCGAAGAAGACTGGCGTAACCGGGAGCGCTGGGACGACTATCTGAAAGCGGCAGCCGATATGTTTGAACATACTTCGACCGAGGAAGCGCCCTGGCATATTATTGCGACCGATGATAAGAATACCGCGCGGGTCGAGGTGTTAAAGGCTATTTTAAAACAGCTTCAGGCAGAATAATCTGCCTGAAGTAAGAGTGTCTAGAGGGCTGCAAAAATTCAGCTCACCCGGATTTTAACCTTGCGCCACCTGTTTTTGCTGGATATTTTTAGCTGCACGGTAGCATTCCTCTACATGTGCTTCAGCAATCTTTTTCATGACAAAATAGCCCAGACTTGCCGCCACCAGTTGGCCGCCCAGCGGAATGAATTTTGTGACTTGCTTTGTGATCACTTTCGCTGCAACATTGTTCAAAGATTTTTTAACTGCCGTACGTGCGACCACCAGACCAGAAAATTCTACGCCGCGTTTACGCAACTCATTCCAGTGCACCTGACGGGTTTTTGGATCATAGACACTGATCTGGTCAGGCGCCAGGCCGAAGCGGGCATTGATCTCGGGAATCAATTGCGACAAGATACCGATATCAATGACCACGTCCATAAACGGCACTGGAATAACCGCAGCACCGGCAGAATAATAGGCGCGTTTTTTGGTGAGTTCCAGGCACTCGGCGCGGATTTGTTCTAAATCTAGGCTCGGATCGAGACGTTCAGGAATTTTATCTAATTTCATGGGCACTACCTAAGCTCTATGTTGTTTTTTTCTATTCAAGCATCTTTAAGATGCTTTTTTCAAAGAAATTTTTCGACTGAAGTGTGGTTTTAAAGTGTCATAGAGCGCTCGGGATGTATAGTAAATAATCTTTATCGTTTTGTAGTAAAAACCACATTCAGCAGTTCAGGGGAACCAATGGCCATTCATGTTATTCAGAGTCAACGTATTGATGTGCTTTTGGATAGTATGCTGCGTATTGTCAACCAGACTGCCCGGAATCCATTTGAGGTGTTACAAACCCGGCACTTTATTGTGCCATCTCCGGCAGTAGAAACTTGGCTGACCCAGAAAATTGCCGAGAAAAAAGGCATTAGCGCCAATACCCAGTTTCATCACCGGATTCGCGCCTTTCAATGGACTTCCTATCAGTGGGTATTGAATGCGCCTAAAGAAGTGGAGCAGGTCCGTGAAGCCAATATTCCGCGCATTATCATCAAATGGCGCGTGTTTCAGGCGCTACGAAAATGCATTCTGCCTGAACAGATTCCTTTAGACGTCGATCATCCGCTGTATTCTATTGTGAAGCGGATTTATGACAGTGCTGACCGGCTGGAGCAGGGTACAGAGAAGCAGCTGAAAAAACAGAGCATGCTGTACTGGGTAGCCGAGCAGGTGTCGCGTTTGTTTAGCCATTATATGGATTATCGCGGTTATTGCGCGCGTAACTGTCCTCCAAACAACTGTGGTTGTCCGAGTAACTGGTTAGAGTCCTGGGGGCAGGATATTGCGCTCGATATCGAGCAAATGATCTATAGCCCCAAAGATGAAAATGGTCATGAGATGCAGGTGGCGGATTTTGTCAAGATTCAGGCGCGTGAACTGGAAGCTTGGCAACGCTGGTTGTGGCAGCATGTATTTCAGGATGATTATGCCAAAATCCTGGAGATTGAACGCCTGTATTGGGAGCGGCTGGAGAATGCAGAGACCCGGGCCCAAGCTCTGAAACGACTGCCGGCACAGATTGTGGTGTTTAGCCTGTTAGAATTGCCACCCAGCCAGCTGGATTTTTTACGCCGTCTGGGCCAGTACATTGATATCTATATTTTTCACTTCAACCCCTCGCAGGAATACTGGGCCGACAGTGTCGATCCGGACTGGAAAGCCAGATTTGATTTGCAGCGGGAAGAGCGCTTTATTCAGCGTTTTGAAAAAACCCGTCAACGTAAACCGAATGATGCGGAAATAAAAGATTTCAGGATCAAGCAGCTGAACTTTAATGCCGAAGACCGGGAATCGCGGCATCCGCTCCTGACCCGATTCGGCAAGCAGGCACGGGATCATTTTTCTCTACTCTCTAAACTGTCTTCGGGGGAAGAGGGTCTCTGGGCCGATGTCTTTGTCGATGAATATCAGGACAGGCTGCTGGCCAAAATCCAGTCGGATATCCTGTATTTGCTCGAGCCCGAGCAGCATCAATATGCTTTAAGCCCTGATGATGATTCGGTACAGATTCATGTCTGTCATTCTTCATTACGTCAGCTGGAAGTTCTCAAAGAACAACTGATTCACTGGCTGGCTCAAGGCAATGAAGAAGCGCCGCGTCAGCCCAGTGATATTCTAGTGTTGACGCCAAGTCTGAAAGAACTGGAACCGGCAATTCGCAGTGTCTTTGCGCCACCACCGCGTGAGCGCGAAACCGGCAGCAAACGCCTGCAAAAAGATAACCTGTATTTACCGATCCAGATTGCCGGGGTGTCGCGTCTGGATGTCAGCAATGCCTGGCGCGCGGTACTGGGCCGGATTCAGTGGGTACGGCGCCGTTTCAGTATTGAGGACTTTGCCGACTGGCTCAGCCTGAATGCCACCCAGCAGTATTATGGTCTGGACTATAGTCAGGTAGAACGGATGTTGCAGTTGCTGACAGATGCTGGCTTCAAGCGTGGACTGGACCAGCAGCATTTACAGCAAAGCCTGAGCGCAGGCGATGAGGATTACCGGTTTAGCTTTAAATTCGCGCTGGACCGTCTGGCGTTGGGTCTGGCGATTCCTGAACATACCCTGTTTCAGGACACCTTGAGTTATGCCAAGGTTCTGACCAGTGATTTTCCGCTGATATCCACCCTGATCCGAATTTATCAGGATCTGGTGCAGCGCCGTGACTGGCTGACTTTGCATGAAACTGGACAACGCACGCCGGTAAAAACCTGGCTGGAATATCTGCGTGCTGATCTGAATGAATTTCGTGATGCCGGGGTAGAATCACTCAAAACTGTTGCCGAGATTATCGACAAGCAAATGCGGATGCTGACCTTGGCCGATTATCATGATCAGGATGATCCACATGCCAGTCAGGAGCTGGTGGCACTCAGTCTGCCTCTGCCTTATGTGCTGGAAGAAATTCAGAATACCCTGGAGATGCAGCTGGATCAGGCCGAACCGACTGGACAGATTACTTTTAGCCAGATTGGGCAGATCCGGCCATTGCCTTATAAACTGGTGGTGATGCTGAATCTGGATAGCGGTAAATTTCCGAGCCGCAATCAACAGGTTCCGTTTGACCTGATGCGCAGCCTGAAGCCGCAACTTGGTGACCGTTCCCGTCTGGATGACGAGCAGGGCGCTTTTCTGGATGCCTTGCTGCTGGCACAGGAAAATCTATGGCTGTTCTATAATGGCTTTGATCTGGAGGATGGTGAGGCTCGCGATCCATCCACTGCCTTGCAGGAACTGGTTCAGCATATCGCGCTGATCTGCCAGTCTGAACAGCCGGATGCCGAAATCGATCCGATGGTGGATATTCATGGTCTGTCAGTCGCTCAACATATTCGGCAGCTTTATCATGTGCATCCCTTGCAGCCTTTTGATCCGGCCGGATTTGCAGATATGCAGACACCACGGTTTCAGGATCAGTGGTTTGCGGTAGCAGAGTATATCCGCAGTGCCGAAGGCAAACGCAGCAGCTGGATCAATGCACATTATCCGGCACTAGAACAAAAAGAAATCCGGGTACTCAAAGGCGATGAATGGATCCGCGATATGATTTTCCCGGCACGTCTATTCCTGAAAAGTGTCGGGGTTTCCACGATTCGCTATGCCGATTTGCCGAGTTCCCGGGAACCCCTATTACTGAACAAGCTGGAACAGTATCAGGTACGGGATTTCCTGTTGCAACAAGAGCAGGAGATTGAGCCGAACCTGATGCTGGACCTTTTGCCGGTGGGCAAAACCCAGCAAGCCACTTGGCTGGGCAGCCAGCAGGAACAGCAGCTGTTACAAGAGCGTTTGGTGCAGTTGGGTAAAGAACTGACGCCAGTTACCCAGCAATCCTTGCAGTTCAGTCCTGAACTGATCATTCATATTAACGTGCCTCAGGTTCCACACAGCAGCTACTGGCTGAGTATGCAATCCTCTTCAGCCTCGGAAAAACGCCGCGCCCAGATCTGGCTGGAGTATCTGCTGTGGCTGGCTTACTTGAATGACGATGCACGCTCACCAGAACTGGAGCGCATTGTCATTTTCAGTAATAAAACCCTGAAGTTTTCCGGATTAAGTTCGAGCAAGGCACATGAGTATTTGCAGCTCTGGTTAAAGGCCTGGGAAATTGGTCAACAGCAGCCGCTGGTCTTGCCGGCAGAATTACTGATGAAAAAAGAATGGCAGTGGGCCGAGAATGAACAGGGTAAAATGACCATTGTGGAAATGCCGGAATTGCTAAAGGCCTGGAACAACAGCTATGAGAGTGCCAAACCTTTGGCTTCGGATGAATCCAGTCTGCTGCATCAAGACTGGCAATTTATTTTGCAGGATCAGGATCCGGATCTGGCCTTGCAAAATTGCTGCCATGATTTTGCTCATGGCCTGTATGCGCCGATTCATCAACATCTGGAGTGGGTGAAATAGCCGTATGACTTTATTAAAGCAGCAGATGCAAACAGCCATTTCCACCAATCCGATTCAAGACATGAAATTCCGTGGCCTGCACTGGATTGAAGCCTCGGCAGGAACCGGCAAGACCTATACACTCTCCAGCCTGATGGTGCGGATTTTTCTGGACCAGTATTATCCGCATCAGGTGATTGCGACGACATTTACCCGTAAAGCCACGGCTGAACTGAAAAACCGGGTACGGCTTCGCGTCGAGGAAACGCTGGCTTATATCCAGCGTCATCAGCAGCTCAATTCAGTTGAAATCACAGCAAAAATCCAGAATGAAACCGATCCTTTATTTCAGCAGGTGCTGAAAGATTATGGTTCACGGCTGGATTATGCCCGTCGCCGTTTACGTCTGGTGCTGAACCAGCTGGATGAACTGTTTGTCGGCACCCTGGACAGCTTTAGCCAGAAACTGTTACGTGAATTTGCCTTTGAAAGTGGCAAGATTGAACGTGCAGAACTGACCGAAGATCAGGATCTGTATATTCAGCAGCTGATTCATGATGTGCTGCGTGACTGGATTCAGCAGCAGCCGCAATATATGGTCAATCATCTGTATGTTCAAAATCTGCTGAAACCGGTGGAGCATTATACCGGGCTGGTGCGTGATGCCCTGAATTTCAGCAAGCAGCATTTCCGCAAGATCGAACTGGCTGAATGTGACCTGAACAAATTGGAAGCCTGCATCAGTCAATTAGTGAGTATTCAGGAGCATGATCTTGCCGTCATGCGGCGTTATTGTCAGGAAAGTCCGAAGTATTTTCACAAGAGTTTTTTGACCAAGTTAACCGAAATTTGTGAAAACTTTATGACCTGGAGCGCAGCCCTGAAAAATCAGGGTGGCATGAGTTTCTTTGATGCTGAATTGCAGCCGATTTTACTGAATCTGTGCCATTTGCGCCGCAAGAAAACCGATTTCCAGCCGACCACTCAGGTCTTTAACAAAAGCTGTCCGGATGCAGAGCAGCAGCTGATTTTGCAACATAGTCTGATCGTGGCAATTGATGCGCTGTGTGAGGTCAAACAGTATCTGGATGAGCAGCTGCAACAGCTTACGACCTATCTGGAATTTCATATTATTCAAAGTGTGCAGACCCGTTTGCCACAAACCTTGCAGCAGCAGGGTGAAACCACTTTTTCCCAGCAAATTCGTACATTGGCGGAAGCATTGCAAGGCCAGCAGGGACAGCGTTTTGCCCAGTTTGTACAGGCACGTTATCCGCTGATTCTGGTCGATGAATTTCAGGACACCAATCAGGATCAGGATGATTTGCTGGCCAAGATCTGGCGTGATGCCAACCGGGTGCAGTCCGGCTGCATGATTATGGTCGGTGATCCGAAACAGGCAATTTACGGTTTCCGTGGCGGCGATATGCTCACCTATAACAAGGCACATGCCGATGTGTTGCATAAACAGGGCCGCGAATATACCCTGATGCAGAACCATCGGTCAGTCAAACCACTCGTAGAAGTGGTTGATGCGCTGTTCCAGCGGCAAATGGATTTTGGCGAACAGGTGCAGTACACCTTGATTCAGGCCGGTAGTCGCCCGCATCCAGATCTGGTCGATATGGGCAGGATCAACCCGCAGCCTTTACGATGGATTCAGCTAGGTGAATCGGACCTGGAGGCAGACCAGGTGGCCTGGAAAATCCGTGCATTGCTGAATCAGTCTGCCCAGCAGCAACTGTACTTTCAGCAGCAAGAGCATCAGCAAAGCCTGAGCGCAGATGATATTGCCGTGTTGGGATTTGGGCATTTTGCTCTGGAACAGGTGAAGCAGCGTCTGCAGCGTATGGGCATTCCCTCCTATAAAGAATCCAAACAGAGCGTGTTTGCCAGTACCATCGCTCAGGATGTCGCGGCCGTATTGACGGCGATTATGGATCCTTTCAATGAGGCCAAGGTCAAGCGGGCTTTACTAACCCGTCTGCTGGGCTTCAATCTGAAAAAACTGATTGATTTGCAAAGCCAGAGTGAAGGCCTCAGTCGCTATATTGCGGATCTGGATATAATTCGGGAAATGTGGTTTGAGAAAGGCTTTTTGACCGCCTGGAATTATGCACTGAACCTGTTTCAGGTCTGGACCAATCTGGTGGCCAGTCAAAGTCTGGACAATGAGCGGGTGGTGGTCAATCTGCGCCATCTGACCGAGATGCTGAGCCAGCAGAGTGAATATTATCAGGGGGCGCAAAAACTCTATCACTGGTATTTGCGCCAGCTTCAGTCACCTTCAGGCAAGGACAGCGAAAAAGAACGCAAGCTGTCTGGGGATCATGGGGTGCAGCTGATGACCATTCATGCCTCCAAAGGGCTGGAATTTAAAGTGGTGTTTTTATTGGGAGCAGATGCTGCTTTTGATGTGAATAAAGGCAATCTGAATTTTTCCCTGTCTGCGCCTGAACAGGACAACATCCTGGAACAATCCCGGGTGATTGCAGTGAATCACAAGAATTTACATGAGCAGGCGATTCTGCAGAATGCAGCGCGTAATGCTGCCGAAAACCACCGACTCTGGTATGTGGCGCTGACCCGTGCCAGTCACCGGGTATATGCCATGCTGCAGGACCAGAACGCACAGTCTGATTCCGGGCTGGCCTTCTGGCGTGGTCAGGGAGATCAACTGTTTCAACATGCTTTAAGTCTGGTCGAGCCGCCTCTGTCTCAGGAGCCACCGCGCCTGGTCGAGCAGTCGAACCATCATCAGGTCGACATGCGGGCGCAACCTTTGCCAGAGCGGCAGTTTTATCCGCGAACCAAAACCAGTTTTACGGCTTTGTCACAGCATCAGCTACATGGACATATCTTGCAGGACGATCTGGTCACGGCTTATGAACAGCCCGACAGTGCTGCCGATGAAATTCATTTTACCGGTCTGGAAGAACAGCCAGCAGCTGTGCCTTTAGACTGGATTAGGCTGAATTTTCCTAAAGGCACCGTAGCCGGAACATTCTTGCACAGCATTTTTGAACATATTGATTTTCAGGACAGCAGTTACTGGAATCTGGAAATCCGGCGCCGTTTTAAAAATACCGCACCGCAAATCTGGCAGGAAATGAAAGAAAAATTTGAACAGGCTTTTCATATACGTAGTGTACTGGAACAGGCTTTTTCCCTGCATTATCAGGCCGCTGTGGTGAATCTGCGAACCTTGTTTCAGGCCACAGCTCAGGCAGATTTCAAAGCCGAGGAATTGCGTCATAGTATGCAGCGCGTATTGTCCAGCCTGAACTATAAGTTATTGACCGGAATTCGCCTGCATGACCAAAGTGAAGTTTATCGCCAGCAATGGCAGCAGCTGTTTCACTCGGCACAACAGCTCGAGCGTTCAGCTCTGCTGGAATTTTTAGGTCAGTTTCGAGTGTATTTCGATGGGCTGGAGGATGACTCCTTTATCCAGTTTTTTGAACAGGAAGTGGCTCAGCTCACACGCCCTGCAAGTACTGAATCACTGAATGTGGACAATATTTTCCAGACTGCATTTGATGGCTTGCTGGACGAGATCACAGAAGATATTTTGCTGAACCTGATGCATGACTGGGTACATGACATTCTGGCCACTCCGATTCAGGCAGATTTTGCCTTGGCACAGCTGGAGGCTAAACAGTATCTTTCAGAATTCCCTTTTTATCTGTCCTTGACCGATGCCCCTTTGCAGATTCGGCAAATCCATCAGCTTTTTCTCGAACATGACATGATCATGAGCGATTTTAATGAGGCCAAGTCGGCACGTTATCTGACCGGTTCCATCGATCTGGTGTATTTCGATGGCCAGCGCTACCATATTGCCGATTATAAAAGTAACTTCCTCGGACCTGATCAGCAGCACTATAGTGCTGAAGCCATTCAGCAGAATATGAGCCAGTCCAGTTACTGGTTGCAGGCCGCTTTGTATCTGGTGGCGCTGCATCGGTACCTGAGTGCCAATATGCAGACTTATTCGATTCAGCAGCACTTGGGCGGCGCGACCTATCTGTATTTACGTGGGATGAAGGGACAGGTCCAGCAAGGAGCCTATCATTGGCAACCGGACTCCGAATTTATAGAAAAACTGGATCAAATACTGGGCTATTTTGAGCAGAAAAAATCAGCATGATTTTGCGATTTTATAAGATATATAGAGATTAAACATGAAATTATCCTGTGGATAACTTTGAGGATAACTGTGTGGAAAATGAGCAGAATCACGTGTCGCAGCAAGACTCCAATTTAATGGCCTGGATTGACTATTTGTGTCAGCCGCCGTTTAGTACGGCTACATTTGATCCGGCAGCAAAATTCTTGATTCAGCAACTGCTTGAGGCGATACAGGCAGGGGATAGCTGTATCGAAGTTGATCCTCAGCAGGTTGCCTTATTGCATAATCTGGTTCTAGACCGCCGTCAGCAGGGTGCAGGAATTGCACCATTTATTTTTGTAGATCAGCATTTATATCTGTACCGCTATTGGCAACTGGAACAGGCAGTAGCCTCACATATTGCTCGGATTAAAGCCCAACCGGTTGCCGCTATTGATTTATCCGAACGTGATCGCAATTTATTGTCAGATCCACAGCAAAAATTGGCACTGGAAATGGTTGCGCGGCAGGCGCTGAATATTATTAGCGGCGGTCCGGGTACCGGTAAAACCTATACCTTGGCGCATATGATTGCGGTCCTGCATGAAGCCTTGCCAAATATCCGGATTGCCATGGCAGCACCTACCGGAAAGGCCGCACAGCGCATGAAAGAAGCACTGCAAAAAGCCTTGCACAGTGAAGCGTTACAACAGTTTGAGCTAGAACAATTAAAACAGTTACAACCGGTCACCCTGCATCGCTTATTGGGTCTGGGCACTCGCGGACAGCCACGCTTTCATGCCAAGCAGCCTCTGCCTTATGATGTGATCGTGGTCGACGAAGCCTCGATGCTGGATTTAAACCTGTCACAGATGTTACTGGCCTCCGTACCGTCTCATGCACGGCTGATTTTACTCGGTGATGCAGATCAGCTGGCCTCTGTGGATGTGGGAACGGTATTGGCAGATTTACAGCAAGTAGCGACTCTGGAAGATAACCGGGTCAATTTAATCACCACGCGGCGTTTTGCGCCTGGAGCCAGGATTGGCGCAATGGCGGAGTTTATCCAGCAGAATCATCAGCCTTCTCACGTCTTGCAGAAATTTGAGCAGCAGATTGTGGCAGCCAGTGAGTTACAGGCGATCGATTTGGATCAGGTGAAGATCGACCAGTTGCAGTTACAATACCTGCTCGCTGGTGCCGAACAGACCGCGCATAATTTGAATCAGTATTATGACCAGCTGATGTATGGTTATCAGGCTTATGTACAGGCCATAAAAACAGAACGAAACTCAGCTGATTTTGAACACTATGTGCAACAGGTGGTCAAAACTTTTGATGATTACCGTATTTTAACGGCAATCCGTTCTGGTGATCTGGGGCTGCTCAAGATCAATCTACAGATTGAGCAACGTTTTCTAGCAGCCCAAGGTCAGTTGAAACAGGGCGACTGGTATGTCGGACGACCCGTCATGATGAGCTATAACGACTATCAGTTGGGCCTGGCCAATGGTGATATTGGTATCTGTTTTTTACGTGAGCAGTCTGGTCAACGTCAGTTTGAAGTGTATTTCCCGAGTCTGGAAAAATGGGTATTAGCCACCCGTTTACCTAAAAGTATTGAAACCGCTTTTGCGCTGACCATTCACAAATCTCAAGGTTCAGAATTTTCCCATACGGCCGTGGTGCTGGATCAATATGCAAAAAATTTATTGAGCAAAGAGTTGATTTATACTGCAATTACTCGAGCCAAAAAAGTGGTCAGTTTACTGGTGGATTGTGATGCTTTTACACAGGCACTTTGTGTCAGAACTACCCGGAAAAGTGGTTTGGGCCAAAAAATCATTGAACAATCTAGTAATTTAATTGGCAAAAATAATCAAATCTTGTAGGTAAAAGCTTACAAGGATTCAGGAAATTGACGCATAGAGCTTTTGCTCAGTTTTTGAGAAGATTGGTTCTACAAAATAACTCAACACGGAAAGTTGAGCATAATCGCATAATGATAATAATAATGTCGGTAGACAGCGAACTTACAGTGAAGTAAGTGAAAGAGGAAACTTACAGCCGCTAAGCCTTGTAGTTTTGGGAGAGACTACAAGGCTTTTTTATATCCTGATTTTTTTATAGGAAGCTTGCTGGATTTTTATCCTAATTTCTTAGCAAAAATTTTCAGCGCTAGCCAGTAAACTTAAGTAAATAGCGTTAAATAAAACGAGAGCTGTGTAACATTATGCAAATTTTTACTCTGTGATGTACGAAATGGCTTACAGCAAAATGAGGCAAATACCTCTAGTTGTCTGGTGGGAATATGGCAAAATCTACCACACAAGGAAGATGATTTTTCAACAGGATGTTTGAAAATAATAATAAGCGTAAAACGCCATAATAATACAATAAATAATAATGATAAGAGAAAGAACTACAGCGCCAAAAAGCCCGAGTTTACTCGGGCTTTTTTTTATCCATTTTTTATGGAGAGCAGCGGAAGATTCAAGCGAGCTAAAGGGTTTGTTGGCTTTTCAAATGAATTTCTATATTTAATTCATCCTGGATTTATTTCATGAAAATAATGCAAAACCTGAATCTTTGAGGGACAAGAGTCATCGAATCTGAACTGCATCAATGAGCGACCAAAACCATGCAAAAATTTGGATCTATTTTTGCAATTTGATGCGTTTTCCCTTAAAATATGCAACTTGCTGTAGTGATGCACGGCAGTCAAGGTTTTGAATTCTCATCACTTTGATTTTTATCAAAATATATAAGCATCTCGGAGAAATCGAATGGCTTTAACTAACGCAGATCGCGCAGAGATCATGGCTAAATTCGCTCGCGCTGAAAACGACACTGGTTCACCAGAAGTTCAAGTAGCTCTTTTAACTGCTCAAATCAATGATTTACAAGGTCACTTCAAAGAGCACAAACACGACCATCATAGCCGTCGCGGTCTTATCCGTATGGTTAACCAACGTCGTAAACTACTTGACTACCTTAACGGTAAAGACCACGGTCGTTATGTAGCATTGATCGGTGCTTTAGGTTTACGTCGTTAATTCGATTTAAACTTTATTTTCGGGTGTATTGCATGCTTTGTGCTGTATTACTGAAAACTAAAGTCGGCTTAGCTTTGCGCTAAGCCAGTGGAAGGGGCGAATGTTTCGCTCCTTCTTTGTGTTTAAAAATAGTATTTAATCTGGTGAGGTCGGCTTCTAAGCTTTGTCATTTACTCGTCCATATGGTCATGAATGCCAAACCTTAGGGGTCTCCACTAGAATAATTGTTCACAAGAACTAGGAAAAAATAAAACATGTCAATGTTTAATATTATTCGTAAAGAATTCCAATTCGGTCAGCACAACGTTATCTTGGAAACAGGTCGTGTTGCCCGTCAGGCAAACACTGTTGTGATCACCATGGGCGGCGTACAAGTACTTGTCGCTGTTGTGGCACAGCCTAAAGCAAAAGCAGGTCAAGATTTCTTCCCATTAACTGTTAACTACCAAGAAAAGCAATATGCTGCTGGTCGTATCCCGGGTGGTTATGGCAAGCGTGAAGGCCGTCAGTCTGAAGCTGAAACTTTGATTTCACGTCTGATTGACCGTCCAATTCGTCCGTTGTTCCCGGAAGGTTACTTCAACGAAATTCAAGTAACAGCCACAGTTATTTCTTCTGATAAAACAATGGATGCTGACATTGCTGCAATGTTAGGTACATCTGCTGCATTGTCTATCGCTGGTACTCCTTTCCGTGGTCCAATCGGTGGTGCGCGCGTTGGTTTAATCAACGGTGAATACATCCTGAACCCGAACCTTGAACAACTTAAAGAGTCTGATCTTGATCTTGTTGTTGCGGGTACGGAAACTGCAGTATTGATGGTTGAATCTGAAGCGAAAGAGCTTTCAGAAGATCAAATGCTGGGCGCTGTATTGTTCGGTCATGACGAAATGCAAATTGCGATCCAAGCGATCAAAGAATTTGCTGCAGCTGCAGGCGCGGTTGAATCAACTTGGGTTGCTCCAGTTAAAAACGAAGAACTTCTTGGTAAATTGAAAGAAGCATTCGAAGCGAAAATTTCTGAAGCTTACACGATTGCAGTTAAGCAAGACCGTTATGCGGCACTTGACGCGCTTTATGCAGAAGCAGTTGCACAGTTCGTTCCTGAAAATGACGAAACTGGCATTGCAGAAGAAGTAAATGAGCTGTTCGAAGACCTTAAATATCGTACTGTACGTGACAACATCCTGTCTGGTAAGCCACGTATCGATGGTCGTGATACCAAAACTGTTCGTGCAATCGACGTACAAGTAGGCGTATTGGATCGTGCTCACGGTTCTGCATTGTTCACACGTGGTGAAACTCAAGCCTTGGTCACAACGACTTTGGGTAATACTCGTGATGCGTTGATGGTTGATACTCTTGCAGGTACAAAAACTGACAACTTCATGTTGCACTACAACTTCCCTGCATATTCTGTAGGTGAAACTGGCCGTGAATCTGGTCCTAAGCGTCGTGAGATTGGTCACGGTCGTCTGGCACGTCGTGGTGTTCAAGCTGTACTTCCTGCTGCTGATCGCTTCCCGTACGTGATCCGTATCGTATCTGACATCACTGAATCTAACGGTTCGTCTTCAATGGCGTCTGTATGTGGTGCATCACTTTCTCTTATGGATGCTGGTGTTCCACTTAAAGCACCAGTTGCAGGTATTGCGATGGGTCTAGTGAAAGAAGGCGAGCGTTTCGCAGTTCTTTCTGACATCTTGGGTGATGAAGATCACTTGGGCGACATGGACTTTAAAGTAGCTGGTTCTGCAAACGGTATTACTGCGCTACAAATGGACATCAAGATCGAAGGTATCACTGAAGAGATCATGGAATCTGCATTGAACCAGGCTTATGCGGGTCGTATGCACATCTTGAATGAGATGAACCAGGTGATTTCACGTGCGCGTCCTGAAATTTCGATGCACGCACCAACATTCCAGGTGATCAATATCAACCCGGATAAAATCCGTGATGTGATCGGTAAAGGTGGCGCGACCATTCGTGCGATTACTGAAGAAACTAAAGCGGCGATCGATATCGAAGATAACGGTACAGTTCGCGTATTTGGTGAAACTAAAGCGGCAGCGCAAGCTGCAGTGGCCAAGATCCAGGCACTTACTGCTGAAATCGAGCCAGGTACAATCTACGTAGGTAAAGTGATCCGTATCGTTGAATTCGGTGCGTTCGTGAATATCCTGCCAGGTACTGATGGCTTGCTTCACATCTCTCAAATCTCAAACGAACGCATTGCGAACGTGGCAGATGTATTGAAAGAAGGTCAAGAAGTGAAAGTACAGGTTGCGGATGTTGATAACCGTGGCCGTATCAAATTAACGATGAAAGACATCGAACAAGTTTAATCGTTAAAATATTCACATGGGAAAACTCATGTGAATAACAATAAAAAAGCCCTGAGCTTGGTCAAAATGTTTACTTTGGCTGGCTCAGGGCTTTTTTATGCCTTCAATAAGATTCTGCTACGCAAATAAAGACTGATTGGATTGCTTAAGTCTGCGGCTCGGCTCATAATTTTAAGACGGATAGATGGGGAAGGCCTACTAGCTCTATCCTGCAACAACAAAAAGCAGAATTGTGAATAGAGAATTGTCTTAATGCAGGTTTATTATTTTTACCAACATCCGACCGAACATCATATTTTTGTACAAAAAGAGCCTATTGCTCAAGCCGAACCTGAATTTATCTGGATCGACTATACCCGGGCAGATGTGGTTAATCGGGCTGAGACTTGGCAAAAAGAAATAGAACAGCAGACCCATTTATACCTAAACGAATTGCATGTAAACGATATTCTTAATTTAGAACATCCTTGTGTATTTGATAGCATGGATGACTATGAGCTGCTTATTTTTCGCAAGCTGATTACCCCGGATGATGACATCGAGAGCGGTGAGCAGGCGCTGGAACAGCATGAAAAAGTGTTTGGTCTGGCGACTACTCCGATTAGTTTTATCATGACTCCTCAAGTGCTGATTACAGTACGTGAGCAAGGCAATAAAGCAATAAAAAATTATATTTCCCGTATTGAAACCCATGTGATCCGTTCCACTCAGGAACAAAATAAGTCACGAAAACTCCCGATGACCCCGCTGGATTTATCGTTACGTTTACTGAATAGCATGGTGGATGGTTATTTGGATTTACGTGTGCCTTTAACCCGACGGGTTGAATTCTGGCAACAGGAGTTATTACAGGGGCATCGCCGCTTTACCAAATGGAACCAGTTATTGCAAGAAAGCATGTCTTTTCAACAAGTGGAAAATCTCTGTGAAGAGCAAATTGATACCTTGCAAGAACTGCGAGATGAAATTATCGATAATTATCCGCACTTGAAAGGCAAGAAGAAGTCGGAACGACAGGATATTATGCTGGTCCGAATGAATGACCTGGTCAGCCATGTAGAGCGCATCCAAAAACACACTGTTCGTTTGCGTGCCTCGATTCAGGCGGCGATCGACCTGCATTTTCAGCCATTGCCAATCAGACCAATGAAAATATGCGCATCTTGGCGATAATTACCGCTATTTTTGCACCGCTGACCTTATTGACCGGGATTTACGGGATGAACTTTGAATTTATTCCGGGGGCGAAATCTCCTGTCGGGTTCTGGAGTATGTTGATGATCATGTTCATTAGCACGGTATTGCTGGTGTATTATTTCTATCGCAGACATCTGGTCGGTCGAGGGGAGCGCAGTGTGATTGATCTACTGGCACAACAGCATAAGAATCAACACGTGAATCTGTTCTGGTTCCTTGACTATGAGCCGATTAAGCAATCAGTGAAAGAGACCATGAAAGAAGTTGAAAAGCTGACCAAATTAAAATAGAGCTACCTTTATCAATCGATATTTATAAAAGTTGTCCTATTTTTCAAGCACACGTAGATCAGTGGACTTCAATTTTAGATTAGCTCTGTAGAAATCAACACTCTGTTCTGCTGATCACTCAACTTGAGCTGTTCGAGTCAGTATTTTATAGATTTCATCTTTTAATTTCAGTTTTTTACGCTTGATCGCCTCAATATCATTGTTGATATGATTGACTGGATCAAGTTCAAGCTGGCTGATTTCTTTGTCCAGCTCATTATGTTCCTCGAATAACTTGGCAAAATAGGGATTTTCCTCGCGAAGTTGCACAATCAAGTCGCGGTATTCGGGAAACATGTATTTGATTTTCTTATTGCAATCTTTGGTTTTCATAGGGATTCTTATACTCTAATCATAAAATTAAATATAAATATGTTCTGATCTGCACTTGAAAATGCAGATCGACAGAACATGAAAAGGATTTACTTGAAGTGCAAGTGTTTGACCTCGCGGCGTAACTCCTGCACCTCATCAATGAGGTCGAGCATCATAGCAACGGCGCTAAATGAGGCATCAAAATCACGTTGCAGGCGATAGGCGCGTTGTGCACGCGAGATATCTTCGCCGAGGAAAGTGCTGGTCGGGGTTGTGGAACGATTGGGTAAAATTCCATGTTCAATTAACTGCATGACCCATTCGGGGCTTTGTCCACATGCTTCTGCAAAGTGGATCAAGTCAAATGAACGATCGTCCATAATTTCTGAGGGGGTATAACCGTGGGAAAAACTTTCTTGGTACTGAATCGTAGTCATGGGTCTACTCCTTAAACAGCCAAGTGTGCAAAATCCGGAGAGTGGGAAGGTGCTAAAATAGAACGCTTTCCAACCCTTGGACCTGCAGACTCAGAGTGATGACTCAAATGATCATGAGTGAAGAGTCGGGATGTGCTGGTAGTTGATGAATCAGTCGGTCTGACCGGATCTTTATCAGCAGGATGCGAGGCAAAGAAGGTTAAAGCTGAAGTGGTTTTTATAATTTTATGTGTTATCGACAAAGCGTATTCAATCACTTTCCTGTGTTGAATAGAGGGTGCCATATCAGGGCTGCAAAGCAGACCAAAGGGCAAAATTGAACGAGGCTGAAGATTGATCATCATAAATGGATAAAAAATAACCGTCTTCGATCCATTATTATGACTTTACTTGCCCCAAAACAGTTTTTATTTGTACCTTATTGTTTCAAATCATGACAAAGAAAAAAGCCCCTGATATAGGGGCTTTGAAAATCTTTCTGAAATTAATATTTTACCCAGGTTACACTGCGGCCAATTACCGATACCCCCACATAACCACGCAAGGTCAGACGTTTACCATTAGCACTTAAGCGTGCTTTACCTTTGTAAACTTTGCCACTGATCGGATCAAGCACTTTGCCATCATGGTATTCACGTGGCTTTTTCGGATCTGCCTTAAAATCCCAGATAAACGGCAGGCCTAGAAAAGGCTTGTTCTTAAGCTGACCTGGACATTTATGACAAATTCCCATTTTTTCTGCGCCAGGCAAGCTGCGTGTTTCGACAATCACTCCTTCATAACTGCCATCTGCTTTCTTGCGAATTTCCACATCCGCACGAGAATAACCCGATTGATCATCGATGGTTTTCCATTTACCCAATAACGGATCTTCATAGGCAAAGGCCAGGCTAGAGACTGCGGCCAAACTTATCCCCATTAGTAGAGTATTCAATAATTTTCTCATAACATACCTGTTAAATTGATGATGTATTCATTTTAGAATTATTGCTCTAATTTATTTTAAAAGCATAATTAAATCAAGAGTATGAACTGTGCGGTCTTTCTCATAATTTTTTGAAAATGATGAATATTCAGGTTTTGTTAGTGTGAATAATCTTATAATTTAAAAGGGATTCTTAGATTGGATTTACAGGAGAGTTTGATTCAGGAGGTAGACAGGTTTTCTACTGTAGGGGAATACGCTTTGTTGAGCTCAGTCACCTAGATTTTAAAACATAAAAAAAGCATTCCTGGGAATGCTTTTAAACTTAAGGATTCGAACTGCTTAGCTCAGGTGTTTACCAAATAGGCCCAAGGCTTCTTCAGCAGTAAAAGTATATTGGCTATTACAGAACTGACAGTCCATCTCGATCGGATTCTGGAATTCCAGCGTTTCACGGATCGACTCTATTCCGATTTGCTGTAAAGCGACTGCACAACGCTCTTTAGAGCAGGTACAACCAAACTTCAACACTTCCGTATCTGGCAGACGCACTTCTTCTTCGTTATATAAACGGTACAGAATATCAGTGGCTTGCAAACCGACTAACTCTTCAGTTTTTAGAGTCTCTGTGAGCATGGTCAGACGTGGCCATAGATCTTCATCTACCCGGCGTTGTTCTTCTTCACTATTACGTGGTAACAGCTGAATCAATAAACCACCTGCACGCTGATGGTCGCTCGCCAGCACAATGCGCGTTGGAATCTGTGCAGACAGGTCATAATACTGCATCAGACAGCCCGCCAAATTTTCTTTATCAAGGGGTACAATCCCCTGATAACGCTCGCCAAATTCTGGTTCGATATTGATGAACAGAACCGGAGAGGTGAGTGACTTCAACACGGTACTGCTGTCTTCACCGACCAGAAAGTGCGGATCTTCTTCATAGTCAGCCAAAGCGCGAACTTCACCCAAATGGTTACATTCAGCCATAGCCCATTTAAATGTGCCTGATGCCTGAATTTGCAGGCTGATACGCCCTTTAATCTTCAATGTGCTGGCCAGCAGTGCAGTGGCACTGAGCATTTCACCTAGCAGGATTTTAACTGCAGGTGCATAGTCACGTTGCGCTAAAATGGTTTGTAAAGCTTCTTCAAGATGCACCACTTCACCACGAACAGGGCTATCTTCAATAAAAAAGCGTTGGCGTAAATCAGACATAAAATTCTCCATAACCCTGCTTTAATAGTGTCATTATTGTAAAACACAAGTTAGGACAGTTCATCTCTTAACGTATCAATTCCTGCGCCGTTTGTATCCTGTTGCTGCGGTGTATCCTGTTTTTGCACTTTATGGCGTTGATCCTGGGCAAACAGATGCTCCAGTTCGGCTAAACTGCTCCGCTGATTTTCATAATTTGGATGTTCATCCGGATCCAGATGATATTGGCTATTCAGCAGTTTTTCATCCTGTTCACGGAAGTTTTGAATCTGTTGCTGGCTATTTTCGAGGTCAGGATTGAGCTGGTTTAGTAAGGCCTGACTGAGTTCTAAAGCTGAAAGATAAGTTTCACGCCAGATGTGTTTCACGCCCAAATCCTGCAATAAATGCACATGATGCCGGTCACGGGCACGTATCCATAAACAGATTTCAGGATAATTCAGCCGCAGATGCCGCACGATCAGCATCGAGTCTTCAATATCATCAATGGCGACAATGACCTGTTGCGCCGTGGCAACCCCTGCCTGCATCAAGGCTGCCGGTTCTGTCGCATCTGCCTGATAGAAAGGGATGTCGTACTGCGCCAGAAGCTCAGTGGCTGGCACAGTGCTGTCCATGACACTAAAGGCGTGTTGCTGTTGCAGTAGAATCCGGGCGATGATTTGTCCGAAGCGACCAAAGCCAATCAGCAGGATTGGTGTATGGGCTTGAGGATTAATATCAGTTTCAAAAGTCGCTGCCAGATGATTGTGGCGATCCAGACGCGGTAAGATCTGACTGTGCAATAACCAATAAAATGCGGGGGTCAGCAGCAAGGAAAAACTCACCATCCACAGCAAGGGAGAGAGCAGATCAGCCGCAATAATCTGGTCGGAAACCGCAATCACCAGTGCCAGTAAAGCAAATTCGCCACCTTGTGCCAGACTGGCTGCTAACAAGGTGCTATTGCGCCAGCTATTTTGATGATAACGCGCCAATGCCAGGTTGATTGCAAACTTGCCCAAGATTAAAATGAGGGTGCCACCGAGAATCATCCAAGGGAAATTGAGCAGATCAGCTAAGTGCAGTGACATGCCTAGACTGATAAATGCCAAGCCCATCAACAGGCCCTGAAAAGGCCGAATCGTACTTTCTACCGCAGGCCTGAAATCTGAATCTGCCAATAAAATGCCGGCAAATAAGGCACCGAGAAATAGATTCAGTCCGAGGGTATTCATCAGCACCAATAATGCCAAGGTCACCGCAATCGCTACAATCGCATGCAGTTCGTGACTGCCACTTTTAGCAATCCAGCGATACAACGGCTGCATCAGGTAACGATTACACAGAAACAGACCACTCAACGTTGCGATGATCGCAGCAAAATAGGCCACGCCATGTTCAGTGGAGCGAATCCCGGCAAATAATGGAATGGCTGCAATCACCAGAATGGCCAACAGAGCATGAATCAGCAGAATCGAATAGGCTTGCTGACCATAGCTGGTGGCGAACTGTTCCTGATGATTGAGATGTTGAATCACCAAAGTCAGGGCGGACAAACTGCCGGCGAGTCCAATTACAATGCTGGCGAGTAGGCTTTGCTGAAGGAAAACCCAGGCCATGAGCGTGAAAATCAGGGTGCTGATTAGTACCTGTAAAGCAGCCATCATCCACAGGGAGGGATTAATCTGCACAATGCGTTGTGGTCTGAGTTGCAGGCCGATCCAGAACATCAGTGCCATCAGGCTGACTTGCATGAAACTACTCATGACTTCGGGTGTCTGAATCAGGTGCAAAAGGCTTGGACTTAAGATGATCCCTGTTAACAGATAGCCCAGCACACTTGGCAATCTGAGCCTTTTACTCAGTGGCACTATCAACAGTGCAATAACCAGAACCAGTGTTATTTGTAACAGTATCGACATTTTCCTGCCCTAAATTTATTCTTGATCCAGACTTGCAGTTTCGTATTCCAGATCGATCCTCAGGCGCAATATCTTTTAGCTCAGTTCCTGAGGGTCGATGTCCAGCGTGAGCTTCATGCTAGAAGGTTTGTCCTGCAGCATGTTTTGCCACCAGCTACGCACATAGTAATGCAAACGTGGACGATCCGCTGACAATAGCACCATATGCGACTGATAGCGTCCGGCCTTACGTTCCATTGGCGCAGGAATTGGTCCCCAGATGTCCAGCGCCAGATCAGGATATTGCCTGAGGAGTGCTGCATGTTTCTGTAAGAATTCGGTATTTTGTGCCTGATCCTTGGATTCACAGCGAATCAGGATGGCATAACGGTAGGGCGGCATTCTGGCCATCTGCCGTTCTTTTAAGGTCTGCTGGGCAAATACGCGATAATTTTCATTCACTAAGGTGTTCAGCAGGGCATGATCAGGTCTGAGGGTCTGCAGATAAACATCGCCTTTATGTTCACCACGTCCGGCACGGCCAGCCACTTGCACGATCAGTTGCGCAGTCCGTTCAGTAGCACGGAAGTCCACACTCAGCAGACCGGAATCAATATCCAGAATCGCCACCAGCGTCACATAAGGAAAATGATGCCCCTTGGCCAGCATCTGGGTGCCGAGTAGAATCGCCGGTTCGCTTTTCTGAATCTTGTCATAGATTTTTTGCCAGCTGCCGACCCGACTGGTGGAATCGCGATCGACCCGAATCACCTCAAAATCCGGAAATAGCTCATTTAAATGTTCTTCGACTTTGCCGGTGCCCATACCCAGTGTAACCAGTTCCTGATGCTGACATTGCGGGCAGTGTTCCGGCATACGGTGAATAGTACCGCAGTGATGGCAATGCAGATGCTGATAAGGCTGACGGTGTACAGTGAAGTTGGCATCACAGTGCGGACATTGCGCCTGCCAGCCACAGCTGCCACAAAGCAGGACGGGGGCATAGCCACGGCGGTTTAAAAAAATCAGCACCTGTTCTTTTTTCTCCAGGCGCTTTTTGATGTCCTGAATCAATTGCAGGCTAATCCCATGCTTTTTTTGCGCAACTTTTAAATCCAGAATATGGATTTTGGGCATCAAGGCCGTGCCGGCACGCTGGTTCAGCTCCAGTGCCTGCATCTTGCCATGTTGCACCAGCGCATAACTGTCAATGCTTGGTGTGGCTGACCCTAAGATTACCGGACATTGCTGTAAATGGCCGCGGTACAGGGCGACATCGCGGGCATGATAGCGGAAGCCTTCCTGCTGTTTAAAGGACAGGTCATGTTCTTCATCCAGAATGATCAGGCCCAGATTCGGCATCGGGGTATAAATGGCAGAACGTGTACCGAGTACGATTGAGGCTTTGCCGGTTTCTGCCGACTGCCAGGCTTGTAGCCGTTTGGAATCATTCAGCCCGGAATGCAGCAACGCAATATGGCAATGAAAACGGGACTGAAAACGGCTGATGGTTTGCGGCGTCAGGCCGATTTCCGGCACCAGCACCAGCACCTGTTTGCCCTGTTTCAGTACCTGTTCCATGATCTGCAAATACACTTCAGTTTTACCGCTGCCGGTCAGACCATCCAGTAAAAAAGCTTGATATTGATTGCGATATTTTAATACCTGTTCGACTGCATGTTTTTGTTCAGGATTGGCAGTAAGCGGCATTTGTGCCAGCTGCATCGGCTGCGGATTGAAATCTTGTGGCTCCAGCACACAGGCGCAAATCTCTTTTTTCTCCAGCGCTTTTAAGGTCGCGGTTTCAATCCCGGCCATGTTCAGCACATTTTCAGTGGTCCCGACCGGATGCAGTTTTAAAATCCGGTAAGCTTCCTGCTGCTTGTCCGAACGGCGTACTTTGGCCTCGGCATCAGGGTCCAGGAATTTCCAGGTACGGGCCAGCAGGTTATAAGGCTTACCCTGACGCAACAGAGTCGGCAGGGCACTGTGGACGACTTCACCGATCGGAAACTGGTAATACTGCGCTGACCATGTCAACAAACTTAAAACTTTGGCATCTATAATGGCGCGTTCATCGAGCAGTTCGGTCACTGCCTTAAGTTTAAAGCGCGGATCGAGAGGAGTGTCTGCGGATAGTTTTTCGATAATCACCCCGACCAGATTCTGCCGACCAAACGACACCAGTACACGTGCGCCAATCTGTGCCTGTTCAAATTGTGCTGTACTCATCGTGTAATCAAAACAATCAAATACATGCACAGGTACAGCAACGCGTACGCGATAAAGTGGACTTGAATCTGGGTGAGAATTTTGCATATCTTGGGGTGGAGATCCTGAAGAAATTTCGTCGTGCTTAAAGTTCGATTATGTTAGAGTGAGCAGATAATTTATATCAAAGAATATGAATGATTTCGGTGGTCTGACGCAACAGCGTTGAGCAAAATTTTGGAAAATTAGAGCATTACAATGCCTGCATATCAGTTTATTGCGCTTGATGCTTCAGGAAAGCAGCAAAAAGGCGTGCTGGAGGGGGATTCTGCACGTCAGATCCGGCAACAATTACGGGATAAAGCACTTATTCCTGTCTCTGTTGATCCTGTTGAAAAAAAAGACCAGCAGCATCGTCGAAAATGGTTTGAAAAAAGCATCACCGCCTATGATCTGGCTCTGATGACCCGGCAATTATCCGTGCTGGTCGCCGCCGCAATTCCACTGGAAGAAGCCATTCGCGCCGTCGGTAAGCAAAGCGAAAAAGTCCATGTACAAAACCTGCTGATGTCGGTGCGCTCCAAAGTACTGGAAGGTCATAGTCTGGCGCAGGGTTTACAGCAATCCGGACGGTTTCCCGAGCTGTATATTGCCACGATTGCCGCCGGTGAACGTTCCGGACATCTGGACTTGATTCTGGATCAATTGGCTGACTATACCGAAAACCGGTTTGCCATGCAGAAAAAAATTCAGGGTGCAATGATCTATCCGATTATTCTGATGCTGATGTCCTTTGCGATCGTGATGGGGCTGATGACCTATGTGGTGCCAGATATCGTCAAGACTTTTGATCAGAGTAAAGACGCCTTGCCCTGGATTACCGTGGCCTTGATGAAAGCCAGCGATTTTATCCGCATTGCCTGGCCATTTTTATTGATCGGTGGTGCTTTAGGGATTTTCTTATTAATCCGATTTTTAAGAACTACCGCCGGGCATTATGCCTTTGACCGTCTGACCTTAAAATTACCTTTATTCGGCAAATTGTCACGCGGAATTAATGCCGCACGTTTTGCCAGTACTTTATCCATTTTGACCCAGTCTGGCGTGCCGCTGGTCGATGCGCTGCGCATTGGTGCTGCAGTCAGTAACAACTGGGTGATCCGTGATGCTGTTAATCTGGCAGCGGAAAAAGTCACTGAAGGTGGCAACCTGGCAACCCAACTGGAACGCAGTGGTTATTTCCCCCCGATGATGGTACAAATGATCAAAAGTGGTGAAGCATCCGGTGAACTGGACCGTATGCTGGAACGTGCTTCACAGATGCAGGATCGCGAAGTGACTACCCTGATTTCAACTTTACTGGCCTTGTTGGAACCTTTAATGCTGGTACTGATGGCCAGTATCGTTCTGGTGATTGTGATTGCGGTCATGCTGCCAATTGTGAATATGAATAATATGATTTAAACAGAAACCGCTTAGAATTTTGCTGTGATCAAGATTCAAGTGGAAATTCTGAATGATGCAAATAAATGAGAGAGATTGAATGAAAAGGAATCAATTAAATAAACAGACGGGCTTTACGTTAATCGAAGTCATGGTGGTGATTGTTATTCTTGGTGTGCTTGCTGCGCTGATCGTTCCGAACGTGATGGGACGCGGTGAAAAGGCCAAAGTAGATACCACCGTGATCAAGTTGCAGAGCATTGCAGGTTCACTGGATCAATACAAGCTGGACAATGGCAAGTATCCAAGTATGCAGGAAGGTGGTCTGGATGCACTGGTGAATCAGCCAGCGACTGCAAAAAACTGGGTGCCAGGCGGTTATGTCAAGGGCGGTTTTCCAAAAGACAGCTGGGATAATGAACTGCAATATGTGATTCCGGGCACCGATGGCCGCAGCTTCGATCTGTATTCATTTGGTGCAGATGGTCAATCGGGTGGTGAAGGAACAGATGCCGATATTTATTATCAGCCTTAATTGAGAATCGTTATAAATTTTCGATAGATAGAATATATCACTTCACTGAATAGGCTATTTCAATACGAAGTGAAGTGATAATAACTATTAATTATTAAATATAATGTAAGTTATTGATATTTATAATAATGAAATAATAAAAACGATATGCGAGTTATAATAAGAATTATTCCCATATTTATCTATTACAATTCTCGTAAAATATGAATAAACATACACTTTCTATTTATTTAAAAAAGCTCATAATGATCTGAATGGTACTTGACTCGCCAACGGAGAAGCACATGAAAGCATTAATCTTAGGAGATGAAATCAATCAATTTCATTGGTCGATGCTGAAATCTGTTCTTCTGGTTTTAAGCATGCTGCCGATCAGTCAGGGAATCGTCCATTTATGGCAAAGCACCGAAGGCAGCAGCCAGATTATGGTGGCCTTTTTTGCTATCAGCTTGATGAGCAGTTTATTGGCACTGTGTTTCTGGTCAGCATTAAACGCGAGTGTAATTCGCATTCAGGCCGAGCAAAGCTCAGCATTTGAGCAGACACTGGTTAACCTGTATCGTCATGTGCCGATGCTGTCTCTTGCCAGCATGTTGTGTTATTTGGCTATACAATTTTAAGCTTGAAAGAGATGAAAAAACCGAGGCTATGACCTCGGTTTTTTATTGCCTTGAATGTTCCTCCCTTTCGTAAAGGGAGCTTAGGAGGGATTGATAAGATGCTATATTCAGGAATCCCCTAAGTCCCCCTTTGTAAAAGGGGTACTTGAAAAAATTACCGTCTAGATTTAAAGCTGACATCCACTTTACGTGGACGGAAGCGCCAGCCCACTAGCAAGAGTAGAACCGAGAAGATCAGGACCGGCCAGTCGCTGAGTTTCATATATAGCGTTTCACCCTGCATGGCTGGAAGTTCGCCACGTAATACTGCTTCCTGATCCATCGGGGCTTTTTTCACAATGTGACCATTGTGGTCAATAAAGGCGGTCACACCGGTATTGGTCGCCCGAATAAACCAGCGGCCATTTTCTTTAGCACGCATTTGCACCATCTGCAGATGCTGTAATGGTCCTGCCGTGCCGGTAAACCAGGCATCATTAGACACGGTCACCAGAAAATCACTTTGACTGGCATTGCGACGGGTCAAATTCGGATAAGCCACTTCATAGCAAATCGCAGAACCCAAAGGATGATTTTTTACATTCAATGGTTTTTGATGATCTGCGCCCCGGGTAAAACCACTCATGGATGGATCATTTTGCAGTGCCGGCAGAACCCAACTTAACCAGCCTGAAAGTGGAATATATTCACCAAAAGGAACCAGTCGTTGCTTCTTGTATAGCCCATCGGATTCATCTCCGCTGGCCATAATACTATTGTAATATTTTGGATAACCCGCAGCCTGTGATTCTGCTAAATCCCAATACGGAATGCCGGTCACCCAGGCCGTACCTGATTTTTCAGCCTGTACTTTCATGGCTTCCAGAAAGGCTTCAATATCAGTCTGGAACATGGGAATCGAAGATTCCGGCCAGACGATCAGATCGCGGCCCCATTCAGTTTTACTCAAATTGGCATAAATCAATAAGGTCTTCACCTGATATTCAGTCAGCCATTTCAAGTCTTGCGGAATATTACCCTGAATCAGAGAAACCGTTAAAGGCTTCTGATTTTTTTGCTCAACAAACGTCAGTTGTGCTGCACCCCAGGCACCGAGTAATAAAACTGCCGAAGGAATGGCCCAGAACAGGCGTCTATTTAGAATTTCAACCAGCGCACAGGCCAGAATGATCACCACGAAAGATACGCCAAACACCCCGAATAAGGGCGCATAAGCATCTAGGTAGCGTTCGGTAAAGGCATAGCCGGCGAATAGCCATGGGAATCCGGTAAAGACCCAGGTCTTGGACCATTCAAACAGCACCCACAGCGGGGCAAAGGTTAAAGGAGTTTCCGGGAAAAAGCGGCGATAGACAAACGTTTGAACGGCACTAAACAGACCCATCACCAGTGCCATAATCAGGATCATTACAACGCTGAGAAATGCACTGGTATCGCCATAGACATGAATCGAGGTATAGAGCCAGAATGCGCCGACAAACCACAAGCCGATCCCATAAGCCCAGCCAATGCCAAAAGCCTGTTTTGCTGTACGTCCGCGCAGGCAGGCATAGAGCAGTGCTGGAGACAGAATGGCCAGCCACCAGTAATGATAGGGGGCTAGTGCCAAACTAAAGATGGCACCTGCGAATAAGGCAATTAAAACAGGATAGATCAGCGGCAACGGTTTTTGCTGTTGATTAGAACTCAACAGCTTATCAAAATACGCTCTCATTGGCGCACGGCTCGAATTAGGTGAATCGAGCGTGAATCTGCCTCAAGAATGGTAAATTGCCAGTTTTCCAGTTCAATGGTCTGACCTTCAAGATCACTTACCAGACCAATTTCCTGTAATAACAAGCCACCCATGGTTTCCACTTCATCATCAGGGAAAGTCGCATCCAGCATATTATTGAAATACTCAATTGGGGTCAGCGCTTGTACCACCCAGGTATTGGCCGTAGTCGGATCATTGTCCGGAACAATGTAGTATGCTTCTTCATCAGCATTGTCATGTTCATCTTCAATTTCACCGACAATTTCTTCCAGAATATCTTCCAGCGTCACCAGACCCGAAGTCGTACCGTATTCATCAATCACCACCGCAATATGCGTCTGGGTATTCTTCAACATGCGCAAAACCTGATCGGAGCGGGCGCTTTCTGGAACAAACAAAGGCTGACGCATAAGCGCGCGAATATCGACTTTGGCCGTCGGTTCAGTTAGAAAAGGCAATAAATCCTTTGCCAACAGAATGCCGACTACATTATCGGTCTGATCGGAAGAAAATACCGGAAAACGTGAATGCGCAGATTCGACCAGCACATGCAGGATATCCAGCAGTTGGTCATCTTCCTGTAAGCTGATCATGGACGTGCGAGGCGTCATGACTTCACGAATTTTGGTTGCCGGGAGGTCAAGAACGCCCTCAAGCATGGCAACAGTATCGGGTTCTAAAAATCGACGTGAATCTTGTACTAATTTTAGCAGTTCGTCGCGAGTTTCGGGTGCAGTTCCCAGCCATTTGCGTAAGCCGCGCATACCCCACGACGGGCCTGATTCCTCGTGCATGATTTTTCCTGAAGACTCTTAATATCTAAAAAAACGTGGTTTTATCATACCGCAGAAAATACGCTTGTCTATTGTAAATATGATGCAGAGTCTTGATCATACGAGTCAGGCCTAATTTTGGAACTGGCCACGTATGCAAAGCAGCAATGTAATCGCAGCTTTATGCTAAAATATGGCGGTCTTTCCATCCTGAGTCTATCGATGTCCCCAACTGAAATTATTCCAAGTCTGCAATTGAATACCCGAGGTTTACGTTGTCCTGAGCCAGTGATGATGTTGCATCAGGCGATCCGTAAATCTAAGGCAGGTGATGTGGTTGAGGTGTTTGCCACGGATAATTCAACGTCGTGGGATATTCCAAAATTCTGTATGCATTTGGGGCATGAGTTGCTATTGCAGGAAGAACGTCTGGATGAAAATGGTAATAAAGAATTTCATTATTTAGTGAAGAAAGGCTAATAAATGAAAAAAATGCATAACTTTAAAGTTATGCATCTTAGTTTAATTAAAAAAATAAAGTATGGTAAATGCTATAATTTTGAAAAGTTGAAAATTATTAATAATGGAAAAATTAAAATACTTAATAGGAATATTTTTCCTTTTACTTGTTAATGTTACTGCCCGAGCTGAAGAAGTTTATGCAGTATCTGAGAATATTCGAGATTTAGATAATATAGAAAATCGTATTTTTAGAGATATAGATTTAATGATTTTTTTGCCCTCTGAAAATGAATGGAAAGCTCTACAAGGAATTGAATATTTATATTGCTCTGTAGTGGCTGATATTTTAGATGATAGAGACAATGCTAAGATTTTTTATAAAGATGGAATGGATTTTTTAGATTTTCATGCTAAAGAATTTGTAAGTGATAAATCTTCAATCAAACGTTCGATGATTTTAGAGAGAGTTGATCATATAGCATCGAAGTATTATTTTTTTGATCAAAAAGAGACTTTTAAAGGAGCACTTTTTGCGACTTTATTTAATAATATTGAAGATACATATGTATCAGTTGGACCTACTAGACACTTAGTAGCTTTAAAATTTAGGTCTTCGTATGAAAGACATTGTAAAAAATAAACCCGCTTTAAAGCGGGTTTATTTTTATCTCATATGAGAGATTACATATTTGGATAGTTCGGACCACCGCCACCTTCCGGTGTCACCCAGGTGATGTTCTGGGAAGGGTCCTTAATGTCACAGGTCTTGCAGTGCACACAGTTGGCTGCATTGATCTGGAAGCGTTTCGAACCGTCATTATTTTCCATGATTTCATAAACACCTGCCGGGCAGTAACGCTGTGCAGGCTCATCCCATTTCGGCAGGTTCACTTCCACCGGAATTGAAGCATCGGTGAGTTTCAGATGCGCTGGCTGGTTTTCTTCATGCACGGTATTCGATACAAACACTGAAGACAGACGGTCAAAGGTCAGCTTGCCATCCGGTTTTGGATAGTTTGGCTTGAAGCTTTCAGCTGCCTGGGTTTTTAGTGCAGCATGGTCTTGAACCAGATCGTGCAGGGTAAATGGCACTTTAAACACGTTCTGGTCGATAAAGTTAAAGGCACCCCCGATCCATTGACCGAACTTGTGCATTGCCGGGCCAAAGTTACGCGAGTTATACAGCTCTTCTTTCAGCCAGCTGTTGTTAAACTTGTCGGTATAAGCAGTCAGTTCTTTGACAAAGAAATCTTCGCCTTCCACTACACGCGCCACCGCCAGATCACCGCCTTTTTCTACACCAGCAGCAATCGCTTCAAACACCGCTTCACCGCAGAGCATGCCGGATTTCATCGCAGTATGTGAACCCTTGATCTTGGCAAAGTTCAGGAAGCCGGCATCATCACCAATCAAAGAACCACCCGGGAAGGTGAATTTTGGTAATGAGTTAAAACCACCTTTGGTCACAGCACGCGCACCATAAGAAATACGCTTACCACCTTCCAGATACTGCTTGATCAATGGATGGGTTTTCCAGCGCTGCATTTCCATGAAGGGATACATATGCGGGTTGGTGTAAGACAGATCTACGATCATGCCCAGAGTCACCTGGTTATTCTCAGCATGGTATAACCACCAGCCACCTGAAGAACCGGTTTCAGAAAGCGGCCAGCCGGCACCGTGCATCACCAGACCCGGTTTATGCTTGGCAGGATCGATTTCCCAAAGCTCTTTAATGCCGATACCGTAGTGTTGCGGATCAGCGTCCTTGTCCAGGTTGAACTTCTGGATCAGACGTTTACCTAAGTGACCACGACAGCCTTCAGCGAAAATTGTGTATTTGGCATGCAGTTCATAACCCGGGGTAAAGTTATGCGTTGGTTCGCCATCTTTACCAATACCCATATCACCGGTTTGGATGCCTTTGACTGTACCATCGGCATGATACAGAATTTCAGACGCGGCAAAGCCCGGAAAGATCGACACTTCCAGTTCTTCGGCTTTCTGGCCTAACCAGCGCACCACATTGCCCAGTGAAATGACATAGTTGCCATCGTTATGCATGGTTTTAGGCACCATCCAGTGCGGTGCTTCCTGTGATTTTTCATCTGAAAGCAGGAAGAAGGTTTTATCTTCAGTCACCGGGACATTCAGCGGGGCACCCTGTTCTTTCCAGTCCGGGAACAGCTCGTTCATGGCACGCGGTTCAAGCACAGCACCAGACAGAATATGCGCACCGACTTCGGAGCCTTTTTCTACGACACAAACGGACAAATCGTTTAAGTTGTTTTCAATTGCAAGTTGACGGATTTTGATCGCAGCAGAAAGACCCGCAGGGCCTGCGCCTACGATGACGACGTCAAACTCCATCGATTCACGTTCGATGTGTTCCATGTAGGACTCCTCATATTACTATTCGGTGGCAACCATAATCATATGATTGGGTGCTGCCATAAGTGTTCTTGGTTCCTAGACACAAAAATGCTGGTGTCTTTGATAATCTGGGCTAGTATAGTTTTAAAGCCGGTTTTAGCCAATTGGCTGAAACATATTATTTTTCCGTCATTAAGGTCTTCTTTTATGGATAAGCCAGTACCCAGCACAAATCCGACGAAAAAAGTAACTTATCCCGATGATAAAAATTTAATGGATATCGCACAATACTTAAAAGATGCACAGGGCAGTCACAAAAGGTCAATACCCCCTTTGGAGCAATGGCAGCCAAAGCATTGTGGCACAATGGATCTCAAGGTTTTAGCCAACGGCGAATGGTGGCACGAAGGTCAATTGATCAAGCGTCAGCCGATGATTGACCTGTTTGCAACGGTGCTCTGGAAAGAAAACGATAAATTCTATCTAAAAACACCAGTAGAAATGATTGAAATCGAAGTTGAAGATGAACCTTTATTTGTCAATCAGGTCGATCAGGTTGAGATCAATGGAGTGACTTATCTGCAACTGGGCACAACCACGCAAGACCTGATTATTGTCGATGCTGAACATCCAATCTTTATGCGTGAATACAAAGGTGAGTTGCGGCCTTATGTGCATGTGCGTTTTGGGATTAATGCCCTGATTCAGCGTGCGGCATTTTTACATCTGGTCGAGATGGGAGAGCTTGATGAAAATCCGGCAGGCGAAACCGTTTTAAGTTTGAAAAGTGGTGATTTAGACTTGCATTTGAGCACCTGAGGTTTAAGCTTGATCGCTAGAAATTTCAAACAAGCTACCTGCAACGTTATGAGCGCTATTCAACCAATTTCCCAGTTATTAGACCCGATGCCCAATGCCACGGCAGATGCGCCTATTGGCATTTTTGACTCAGGCGTAGGCGGCTTGTCAGTCGCCCTGGAAATTGCCCGCCATTTGCCTAATGAACGCTTTGTCTATTATGCGGATACTGCGCATGTGCCTTATGGCCCGAGAGATGATCAGGAAATTCGTGCCTTGACGGCTCAGGCGATTGAATGGCTTTATCGTCAAGGTTGTAAAGTTGCGGTGGTGGCTTGTAATACCGCTTCCGCTTTTAGTCTGGATTATTTGCGTGACTATTATGGTGAAAACTTTCCGATTATCGGTTTAGTACCCGCGCTTAAACCGGCGGTTCTGAATACCCAGTCGAAAACGGTGGCGGTATTGGCCACGCCCGCGACCTTCCGCGGCCAGCTGATTAAAGATGTCATTTCCCGTTTTGCTGAACCGGCTCAAGTCACAGTCCTGCCTGTGACCAGTCTGGATCTGGTGCCTTTTGTTGAGGCTGGAGAGCAGATGAGTGCAGCCTGTTTGCAGACATTAAAAGAGATTTTACAACCAGTTGTAGATCAGGGCGCTGATTATTTAGTATTAGGATGTACACATTACCCCTTCCTAAAATCGTCAATTCAGTATATTTTTGGTCAAAAGCTGACATTAATTGACTCAGGATTCGCGGTTGCAAGACAAACGGCCCGAATTTTAATTAAAAATGGGTTATTATTTGAGCATGAGTCTAAAGAAAGCGTGAAAATTGAATTGGTGGTGAGTGGGCAGAATGCTGAACAGCTCCGACCGATTTTGCAGCACCTGATTCCGGCCGATTTAAAATGGCAGGTCAGTAATATGAGTGCAGTTTAAAACTCATTTTTATAATTTAAAAAGAAAGATATTTTGATTCTGGGGTGGCCATATTGGGTAAAGAAGCATGTGATGATGCATTTTTTACGCAAATGTACAGGAGAAGAGGATAGCCCATGCTGGATAAACGGTACCAAGTGTTCATCTCAACCTCGGGGGCAGAAATGCAACCGGAGCGTATCATTCTGTCTCAAACACTGGTAGGAATGGGGTTTTTCTCGTGGGGACTGGAACAGCGTACACCGCTGAATACTGCATTTGCACGCCGCCAGATTGATGACTGTGATTATGTCGTGATTCTGCTGGGAAGCCAGTATGGGGAGCAGTCGGTATCGGGTGTCGGCTATATGCATCTCGAATATATTTATGCAGTGACCAAGCAAAAACCGATTATTGTGTTTATGCATGATGATCCGGCATCACGTGAAAGTGCATTGCATGATGCCAAACCGGAATTACAGGAAAAATTCAAGGAATTCCGTCAACTGTTACAGCAGGAAGTCGATCAGGTTTTTACTTACCGCAGCCTGCGCGATCTGGAAATGGCAGTGCGTTTTAACATGCCACAAATGCTGGAGCGCTATCCGGTGACCGGCTGGGTGCGTCCGCAAAACACCCAGGCGCTGCATGACGAGATTGATCAGCTGAAAGCTAAAGTGGCGCAACTGGAACGCGATGGCGGAACTGCAGAAGTCGATCCATTCCTGAGCCTGCCCAAAGTGGCGATGCATGAAATTTTTTCTTTTGAATACCGGATGCATGCTTATCAGGATGGTAATTTTAAAGAAATCAAAGTCCATAAAAAACTGACTTGGGCACAATTGTTGGCGTTATTGGGTTCAACTTTTGTCAATCCGACCCCTGAAGAGTTTTTCTCGAAGCGCATGAATGAATATCTGAATGAAACCGGTCTGCAGGATGCACGGGTGCAGATGCCGCGTGCGCATGCTGTCGCGCGTGCCCAGATGAATATTCGTGCCTTGCATAGTTTAAAAATTCAAATGCGCCAGAATGACTGGATTGTGCCATCCGGTCGTGATGACCGACAGCGCATGCTGTGGCAGATCACGCCAAAAGCGCAAAAGTTGCTGGACAGCAGCTTGCTGGATTTAGATCGCACTTTTCAATATAAGTCAGCGTATTAATCCATAGAGAGAATAAATAAAAAGCTGTTAAAGTACAGGGGTTGATATCCTGACGGACGAACTGAATGTATTCTCCTGCTAAAGCGAAAGTGACGATTATATTGGCAAACTTGGGCACACCAGATGAGCCTACGATTCCAGCGGTACGCCGTTTCCTCAAGCAGTTTTTATCTGATCAGCGTGTGATTGAAATTCCCAAACCGATCTGGCAAATCATTCTGCGCTTATTCATTTTGCCTTTCCGTCCAAAGCGGGTATCACAGGCCTATGCGCAAGTATGGGGACAGGATTCGCCGATGCGTGAAATTCTGTTTGAGCAGGTCGCAGCAGTCAAGACGCATCTCACCCAGCTTTATCCGCAGTTTGAACTGAATGTGGTACCTGCAATGACCTACGGCAATCCGAATATTCAGGATGTCTTGGCACAGGTCTCAGCGCAGCCACAGGAACACATGATTCTATTTCCCTTGTTTCCACAATATTCTGCCACTTCGACCGCACCTCTATACGATGCAGTGGCGAAATGGGTGGTGAAACAGCGCAATTTACCCGGTTTGACAGTGATCCGGGATTATTATCAACATCCTTTATTTATCCAGTCGCTGGCTCAAAGTGTACGTGATTATCAGACAATTCATGGTCAACCAGAGAAATTGTTGATGTCTTTCCACGGCATTCCACAGCCATATGCCGATAAAGGCGATCCTTATGCCGACCGTTGTCGCATCACGGGTAAATTGGTGGCGGAAGTACTAGGTTTAAATGAAGATCAATACGCGATCAGCTTCCAGTCGCGGTTTGGTAAACAGGAGTGGATCAAGCCCTATACCGATGTTTTACTTGAAGATTGGGCGAAGCAGGGGGTGAAATCCATTCAGGTGATGAGTCCTGCATTTTCTGCGGACTGTCTGGAAACGCTTGAAGAGCTGGCAATCGAAAATGCCGAGACTTTTAAAGCAATAGGCGGAGAAAGCTATAGCTATATTCCGGCATTAAATAGCCGTGAAGATCATTTGCGATTGCTCAACAGTCTACTACAGGCTAATCTGGATGCATTGACACAGATACTTGCCCATTAACTTGCCCGAGGTTTTTCACCCCATGTTACAAGTCAAAATTGTTCCAGTTACTGCATTTCAGCAAAACTGTTCCATCGTTTGGGATGCGGACACTAAAGAAGCCATTTTGATTGATGCAGGGGGCGAACCTGAAAAACTGAAAGCTGAAGTTGAAGCGCTGGGTTTAACGGTTAAAGCCTTGTGGCTCACTCATGGCCATCTGGATCATGCGGGTGCGGTGGGTGCATTAAAAAAGGCTTGGAATGTACCGGTGATTGGACCACATAAAGAAGATGCCTTCTGGCTCGACATGATTCAGGAAGTGTCTGCACGTTATGGCTTCCCGATTCCGGAAAAAGTCGAAGTGACCCAGTGGCTGGAAGGTGGTGAAGTACTCAAACTCGGCAATGAAGAGTTCGAAGTGCGTTTTGCTCCAGGCCATACGCCAGGTCACGTGATGTTCTATAACAAAAATTATGCCTTGTTATGGACAGGTGATGTATTGTTCAAAGGCTCGATTGGCCGCACTGATTTCCCGCGTGGCAATCATCAACAGCTCTTAGATTCAATTCAGCGTGAATGTTTCAGCCTGCCAGATGAAACCCAATTTATTTCAGGACATGGACCGGTCAGCACCATTGGTTTTGAAAAGCAGCATAATCCTTTTGTTGCAAGCCAAGCGGGTTAAAAGCGTAAATAAAAGACCAACATAGTTTGGTCTTTTATCTTTATTCTGAAAAGGGATTATTGCGAAGTTGTCGCGTTTGCATGTGTATGAGCCAAGCGGCAAAAGCAAAAAGCACACCCAATACAATAAATAAACTATCTTGTTGGAAAATGCCGACTCCCAACGAAAGAAGTGCGAGTAGACCAACCCCAATTAATATGACTCTTAAAATAATATAACCCATATTATTGCTCTAAAAATAATGTGAAAATTTAGAGTAGAACAATAATACTAAGGCTTTATGAAAGATGTTAATTCGTGTTGCTTTATCTAAGTAATTTTATAAAATTCATATGATTTATTTACTTAATTTCGACAAGATTGTACTTTCGGACATAAGTCTCGACAGGTAAGACATTTTATTCTTCGCTGTTGTCGGCTTGTGGTGCATCCTGGGTAGGCAAACTATATTCCTCATTGGCCCAGGCACCCAGATCAATCATCTTGCAACGTTCTGAACAAAAAGGACGGTAATCATTATCTTCCCAAGTGGCCAGCTTGCCACAGCGTGGACAGTTTAAAGTGGTAGGCATGGGACGACTCCAAAGAAAAATAAAGGTTCGATTAGGCAAATATAGCCGCACTTGTTAGACTTATGCGGTTTTTATTAGTTTGATCTGATTATGCCGATTCGTCAATTTCAAGCACAGCGTATGCATGCGCCCCGTGATTTTCAAAGCATCAGTCCTGAACCGGTCTGCGTCGAAGTGGGAGCGGGTAAAGGTAAACATGCCTTGTTATTCAGCAAGAACAATCCCGACACTCAACTGATTGCGATTGAACGTACCCGGGAAAAATTTCTGGCGATGCAAAAACAGCATGCTGTTGAAGGTCAAACCAATTTACAGACCGTTCATGCCGATGCTTTACCGTGGATCGTGCATGCACTGTATCCGGAGCAGGTAGAACAATTCTTTATTTTATATCCAAATCCTGAGCCGCATAATCCGGCGCAGCGCTGGGTCAATATGCCATTTTTTGAGTTCCTGCTTTCCCGCCTGAAAACCGGTGGAACGATTACGCTGGCCAGTAATATTCCTGCCTATATCGAAGAAGCAGAAATACAAGTGCGAGAGCTCTGGAAGCTACCTTTTGTCAAAGAAGTGATTGCTGCAGATTCGGCGCGTACCCATTTTGAAATTAAATATCTGGAGCGCGGTGAACTATGCCAGCAACTGATCATCAGCAAGCCTGAAATTTATGTGACACGTTTTGATGATTTCCAGCCTTTGCAAGGGCAGAATGCCACCGTCTCGGAATAATCAGATGAGCAAACGCATTGCTATTGTGGGCGCAGGCCCCGCAGGCTTAATGGCAGCAGAAGTGCTCAGTCAGTTTGATTATGAGCTGCATGTTTATGAGCAAAAACCGTCTGCTGCGCGTAAATTCCTGATGGCAGGCAAAACCGGTCTGAATATTTCCCATGCCGAGCCTGTGCCACAGTTTGTACAACGTTATGATCAGGTGGAGTGGTTGTCTCCCTGGATCAAACGCTGGGATGCGCTCTGGATTCAAGACTGGATGAAACAGCTCGGTATTGAACCTTATATCGGTTCGTCTGGCCGGGTATTTCCCACAGAGATGAAAGCTGCGCCCTTACTGCGTGCCTGGCTCAAACGTTTAGCCAGTGATGGCGTTCAGTTTCATTACCGGCATAAAGTCAGCCAGTTGCAGCAGCAACAGCTTGAGCTGCATGATCTGAAAAATAATGAACATCGCACTAAATATTTTGATGCCATTATTCTGGCTTGTGGTGCAGTGTCCTGGTCAGCATTGGGTAGTGATGGGGCATGGCAAGCCTGGCTGAAACCGGATGAAATTGAGCCATTTCAGGCCAGTAATGCTGGAGTGGAATATCCTTGGTCTCGGTTTATGCAGCCAGTTTTTGGTCAACCTTTAAAGCGTGTCGAGGCATGGGTTGGGCAAGGTGAAAAAACCATTGGCGATATCGTGATCAGTCATTATGGTCTGGAAAGTGGTCTGATCTATAAGCAGGGTCGTGGCTTACGCGAGCAACTAAAACAGGGGCAGCCTATGCAGCTGCATCTGGACCTATTCCCAAATCAAAGCATCGAACAGCTTGCACAAAAATTACAGCCAAGTAAGAAGCAGTCTTTAAGTAATGTCTGGCGTAAAGCCGGATTGGACGGTGCCAAGGCAGCTCTAGTACGGGAGCTGGTGGCCAAAGCATTATGGCAAGACGCTCATGAATTAGCCAAAAAAATTAAACATTTGACTATTCCACTCACAGGTTTCCGCCCGATTGAAGAGGCGATTAGCTGTGCAGGTGGTGTCAAGCGTGAAGTGTTGTCAGAACAGCTACAATTGAAATCTAACCCGCATGTATTTCTTTGCGGAGAAATGCTGGACTGGGATGCACCGACAGGCGGCTATCTGCTGACCGCCTGTTTTGCCACAGGGCGTGCAGCGGGTGAAGGCGTGCATCAGTTTCTGACAGCAGATTAAGTCATTTCTGGCGCTTCTGCTGAGATTCAGGCTCAGCAGAACAGGTCTTGCTCATCCACGCTGTTTTCAAACTGCCAGTTCAGCTTAGATTATTTTTGTATTTGATCTAAGCTGTGTGCCAATCTAGCCTCCTAGACTATTCCTTCACTTGCCGGGAAGCGGGTTCTTTCTTGGCGAGATCTGGATATTGCGAACGCCAGCGTTCCAGCTGTTCTTGGGCGTGTAGATATTTCCCTAGACCTTTGACATTCTCACTGGCTTCATTCACGGGCGCAGCTTGAGTCTTGGGAGTATTGAGTAATTTGTCCTGATGTTCCCAGTACTGATACATCAAGCCCTGAATATAGCGGCCCTGTTCGGTTTTCAGTTCTAAAGCCTTTAACATATTCAATGCTGACTGGACATGATCACGCTGACGTTGCTGGACAAATTCTTCTGTCATATTTTCATCATCGCGCATGCTGTTCAATTCTTTTTCCAGGTCACTACTCATTTCCTGAAAGCGCTGTTCATAATCTGTCAATGCGGCAATATCATGCGGATCATCAGCAGTTTTAGGGAAGTCTTTCAGCGGCTCAGTTTTCAGTTCCTGCATGACTTGATCTGAAGCTGTATTATCTGTTATCGCTTCAGTCGGAGTTTCGGTCGTTTTCTGGTCACATGCCATCAGCAGCATGGCCGCAGCGAACAACAGCGTTCGTGTCATTCCTGGTATTTTATGCATGATCGCCTCCTGTTTTTAATTACTTTTCTTGAACACATAAATATGGGTGACATAAGGAAAATCGATCATTTCCTCTGCGCTTTTGGCTGTATATTGCTGGATGATCTGTTCAAATTGTTGTTTTAACTGTGCTTGTTGCTGTACCGGCATGGCTGCAATAAAACTGGTCGAGAGCAGCCGTTTCGATACCACCTGCTCGACACTGCCATGCTGTTGTTGGGTCATTGTGGTTTCTGCATAAGGCTGAAATAGCGTTTGCTGTGCAAAGACCTTGCGCCAGGCGCCACTATGATAGCGTGGCGTATCGCCTTCCAAGGGGGCAATACAATCGGCCAAGGCCTGAACCCAGTCTGCCCGAGTATCGCGCTGATTCCAGATTAACACCAGATAACCCTGCGGTTTGAGTACCCGGTCTAATTCTTGTAAGGTAGCAGAATCGGCAAACCAGTGAAATGACTGTGCACAAAATACCGCATTCAGGCTATGATCGGGCAAGGGAAGTTGATGGCTAACGCCTTCAAGAGCATGAATGTCCGGATGCGCCTGTTTTAATTGAGCCAGCATTTCCGGGACAGGATCAATTGCGATAATGTGCTTACTGAGCGGGCGTAAATAGGGGATAAACTTGCCGGTGCCGCTGCCCAAATCCAGAAGATGCGCATCTACAGGCAAAGCCAGCGTTTCACTCAGCCATTGGCTGATTTCTGCCGGATAATCGGGACGCACTTGCTGATAGAGCTCAGCCGACGCACTAAAACCCCGTTTTGCTGCAGGATGTAATGATTGTGTCATATTTTGCGCTTTTTAATCTTTTTGATCGATATAAAATAGCATATTCACTTTTTTGACAGCGTTCATTGACTGAATTGTTGTGGAAGGGTTCGATTTACCAGCACGGGAAAGTTATGGACAAGCAGATTGTTTTTGAAGATGAACATATACGCGCGATTTTTATGCCGGGATCTTCTTCAGAACTAATTTTTTCATTTGGCGATTTGATTACCCGTGCCAAGGGCCTCAACATCAATGCAGAAAAGTCACTGGCGAAATTCGAGTTTAATGTGCTTGGCATTATGCCCAAGCATAAATCCTGGTTTCCGCAAGGTTCCATGTGGAACATGTTGCAAGCCATCGCAGATCTGATTGAGCCGTTTCAGCAGCGTATTGCCTATGGCGGTTCGATGGGCGGCTATGCTGCAATCAAGTATTCCCGTGCCTTGGGCGTACAACGGGTGGTGGCGATGGTGCCGCAATACTCGATCGATCCGGAAGATGTACATGATGCCCGTTATAACATGTTCTATCAGCCAGAGCTGAATACAAATATGCGGGTTGCAGCCGAAGATATCGACCCTGCGTGTGAATATATTATTGTCTATGATCCTTACTGTGCCGAAGATCGTGCCCATTATCTGAAATTAGAGGCGCTGATTCCGCATCATCATGTGCTGCATTTACCTTTTACCGGACATGATGCGATCGCAGTTTTGGCCAGTTCCGAATTGCTCTATGACTTTTTGGTGCATGAATATGAGCCAAGCTATTTCTATCAGAAAATGCGCCGGGTCAAGAAAAACAGCAAGTTCTATTATCGCAAGGTGATTGAAAATGTCTTGCCACGACACCGCATGGCTTTGGGACACATTCTGAAAAATAACGATCTGCAACTGGATAACCAGTTTTTTGATGCCAGCCAGAAACAGGTGATTTTGCGGGAACTGTTACGCAATAAACAGGTTGATCAGCATGACCTGCTCAAACTGGGCATTCATGTGAATTTGCCGCAGGAAAATCGTCAGTTGCTGTTGGACCAGTATGGGCATGGTCTGGTATTTAATGTCATCAGCCATAAAATCGAAAGTTATGCAGAAGGTGCAATTGCCCTGAACCATAAATTCCTGATTCCAATTTATGCCAAAGGTAATGGTTTATTGAGTATTAACCTGAATGATGAACGTTATCTGGTGGTGATGAATGACCGGCATATCATGAAGCTGATCAAGGAACAGGATGAACTCAGTCTGGGCATGCACCCGATTTTAATGAAGCGCTATAGTGATTTTTATATGTTTAGCTATAAGCAGCTGAATCTGAGTACCAATGAATATGGTGCTGCTGCTTTTATCGACGATAGTGACAAAAATACGCAGTTTGTGACGCACAGTGAGACAAATTAACTGAAAATTTTAATAAAAAACAATTACTTGACTTGTTATGGGCTTGGCATAATATAGAGATAAGCGGTATAAATAATAAACCAATTATATCGTTCCCGATGGTTGAAACGAAGAAGGGGATCTCTATGATGCAAGCGACTCGGATGATGCAAGTATGTTTTATCTTCGGTTTGGTTCTACCCAATCTGGCGCATGCAGAAACTGTGCATCCTGCAGTGATTATGGTCAGTGCATCCGTCATTTTTATGATTATTCTATCCGTGTATGTGGTGTATCGAATCCGCAAGTCATTACGTAACTATATGGATAAACCGCTGGATTAATTGTTCCAGTGGAAACAGGTTGAAAAGCCTTAATGACTTGTTTTAAATGACACACATAAATTGTCAAACAGGATTGAGGGAACAGCCATGAAAGCCGTTTATTTAGACTATGCTTCTTTAGACCAGCAGGATTTGGACTTTCAGGCACTGCATGCCGCATTTGATCCACTTGTTTTGTATCCGGCGACCTCGGCTGCCGAGATTGTATCCCGTGTAGCTGATGTCGATGTCATCATAACCAATAAAGTCGTGATCGATGCAGCTACCATTCAACAATGCCCTGAGCTTAAACTCATTTTAATCTCTGCAACCGGTACCAATAATGTCGACCTTACGGCGGCCAAAGCACGTGGGATCGTGGTGTGTAACTGTCAGGCCTATGGTACTTCGGCAGTCGCGCAGCATACGATCATGTTGATGCTCAATCTGGCGACTTCATTCTTGTCGTACCAACGTGTATTAGAACAAGGCGAATGGCAAAAAGCCAGCCAGTTCTGTTTGCTGGATGCGCCGATTGTCGAGCTGGCCGGAAAAACACTAGGCATTGTCGGTTATGGCGAATTGGGTCATGCGGTGGCGAAACTGGCCGAAGCCTTTGGCATGAAAGTTCTCATTGCTGTGCTGCCAAACCGTCCGGCGGATGCATCGCGTGTGCCATTTGCCGAGCTGCTTGCTCAAGTCGATTTTCTCAGTCTGCATTGTCCACTCACTGAGGATACCCGACATTTAATCAGTCATGCTGAACTGGATGCAATGAAAAGCAGTGCATTTTTAATTAACTGTGCGCGTGGTGGTATTGTCGATGAAGCTGCTTTGGCTGAGGCTCTGCGTGCATGCAAGATTGCCGGTGCTGCGACGGATGTTCTAACGGTAGAGCCACCGAAACAGGGTAATGTGCTACTCGATCCTACAATTCCGAACCTGATTGTGACACCACATAATGCCTGGGGCAGTGTCGATGCAAGACAACGCATTGTGGATCAGATGGTGGAAAATGTAGAAGCATTTAAACAAGGTCAGCCGATCCGACAGGTCAATTCATAGACCGCGTTGATACAAGGTAATAGTTTTATTTTCTAAAAATAAAAAAGCCCATTACGGGCTTTTTTTATAAATCGGTTACCGCATAACTGGTGGCTGAACCTGAACCAGATTGAGGCTGCATTTTTGGGGTGGTTGTTTGCTGTGGGGCAGCAGAGGGCTCACTTAAAGGCTGCTGAACAATAGCCGCCTGCTGTGAATTGCCACGCCAGACTTCTTTGGTCTGCTGGATTTTCTGACCGGTTTGCTGGGCTGCCTGAGTTGCACCCTGATCTACTTTTTGCAGTGTTTCCGAGGTTGCAGATTTGGTATTGCTCCAGGCCCGGTCTACCCCCGGCTTGATTTTGGCAATGCCTTTTTCCGTTGCTTCACCGACTTTCTCGGCGGTATTAATCACGCCTTCTTGTGCTTTATAGGCAAACACATGCAGCAAGTTCGGATTTTCACCATAGGGTTTAACCGGTTTGGCAGACTGAGTCGTGGTTTGTGCGAATGCTGGAACAGAAAGCATTAAAGCTGTCGTTAAAATAATTGGGGTTTTGATATTCATTATGGATCGACCTCGAATTCGTCTAAGTGCGGTCTGAGTTTGTTTTTCAGTGTAACGGATAATTGGTCAAAAACAATGAATATCCTGTGAAGAGTGCAGAGCTTTCAGGTTGATCTGTGCCGAAATATTGTAATTTTTAAAGAAAGGGCAGTAGAAATTAGCCCAAGTGTCGAATTGATTTTTAGCAAAATAAAAGCCCTGTTCTTAGACTAGAAACAAGGCGATCTTTTTAATCACATTGTGTCAGGGCATCTTTGGCGAAATGTTCGCGTAAGCTGACAAAGTTCTTCTGTACCCCTGCATCGTGCAGGTCAAATTTTTGTGCAGTGCTAGTACCGTCGCGCTGGAAAGTCGCTGAGCCGGCATCGATTAGAGTCATACCTTTAAATGACCATTGTTCAATGACACGGTTATTGCCAATATCACCGGTGAATTCAATCACGCATTTGTCGAGGAATTTGGTCAGTTTTGCCTTGTTGTTGGTGGTAGCTGGAACAACTTCGAGGTTTTGGACTTCCTGTAAGACGCCAACCTGAAGCTGTGGGATTTTTGGTGCAGATGTACAAGCTGTAACTGCGATACTCGCAAGACCAGTCAGAATGAGTGTTTTAAATTTCATATGATTCTTTCTTGTTGAGTGTTGTTAGGTTGAGTATAGGGAATCGGTTAGAAAATGACTATAGCTCAATGATTAACGATTCCAATCCTGCGTACGAATACGACCAGTTTGATAATAAATTGAGACTAATTCAATAAAATTTTTAAAGTCGGAATTTTCATTTAAAATTCGATTTATTGATTGCCAATCCACTTCTGGTCTCCGGCGAGCAGGAAGCAAAATTTCGCTTTCAGTAGGATTTTCAGGAATTAAAATTATTACACCAATACCATGGAGGGCTGAGAGCATACGAAGTTCTTCTTCAACTTCATTGGTAGAAATTGAGGTCGCAACTAAATATCCTTCATTTGCCCAACTAGAATTACTTACTGCTTGGAAAAAACTACTTCTAATATTTGAGTTATTTAGTTCTTTTTTTACCTCGAATGACCAAAGTCGAACATTTTGTCCAGAACTATGCTTTACACAAGTTTTAACTAGATCATTCCATTTATTATCTAATGCTTGCATTGCCACAATATCTGGATGTAGCCATTGATTACCATTTTGTCCTCTAGTATTTGATGATCTTTTTTCATCAATTCTTAATGTAAGCAAATTGTGAACCGTACCGGGTTTGTCGGAGACTTTTTTATTTAAGTTAGGCCACCTGACCTAACGGGTTAATCTTATCATAGTACATTGCTTCAAACTCAAAAGGCGATACATAACCCAGTGCACTGTGTACACGCTTTTTATTGAACCAATCTACCCAGTTTAGTGTCGCAAGTTGTACATCTGC
>NZ_JARDAL010000015.1:0-83138 GCF_048957595.1 Acinetobacter sp. AS5
TCGATGGATAATCTTTTTCAGATTCAATCAATAATTGAACCGCTCTTTCTCTGATTTCAGGGGTATATTTTAATTTTTTCATCGGGATAGTCTCTCAGAATATTGACTCTCCGACAAACCCGGTACGGTTCACTGTCCAAAATTAGTAATACCGCGGAAACCTACAAAGCAAATTTATTTAAGTCATTATGATAATCAAATGACCCAACTTACTCACGCGGTATCATTGGAAACAGTACAGCAATCAATTTTACTACCCCAGAAAATAGATACTCATGAACTCACTGAAAATCGTTATATTTATGGTACTAGTCAATCTGGTTATTCGTATTTAATGATTTCAAGGATACTTAAAGCATTAGATCAATCTTATACACCTGAGCTTCTGTCTCAAAAGTATGACTTTCCAATTAAGACACTCATGCTGTGGCAACAAAATATACTTAAGCTCAAACAACTCAAAAATCGCAAGAACCGACCTCGCTTCATTATTGATGCTGATAAATCACAACGCATACTTCCACATATTGAAACCAAGGAAGAAAAAATAGTCTTAGAGTATTTTTTTAAACGGCTTAATAAATTGAAAAGTGATGATGCAAACATCTTAAATGCACTACATATTTTTGAAATGAAAGCCAACATTTCACATGCTGGATTAATCTTTAATAGTGCTGATATAAGGCTAGCAAATCGATTTTTGACAGGAATTTATTCTTTATTTCCAGAAAAATATTGGCAGATTGCTATATCTTCTGAAATCTCTGAGGAAAAGCTCATGGAACGACTGCAGTTTAAATTTCTATCTTGCAGCATGAACAGCAGTCTAAATAATTCTTTTAAGTTTGAGCTAGTATCCCAAAACAATGGAAAGGCACTAACCGTCTTACGCTATTGCATGTTGGTTTTACTGATCCTGTGTACGCCGTCGCAACCTAGATCATAGCTGATCTGGCTGATAACCTGAAAACTCATAAAAGTCATGCAACAATTGAGCATAGACATCTGAAAAATTTATTAAGTTTTCTGGTTGTAAACCATAATGGTCAAAATAGCGATCATCAATGAAATAAGCTAATCCTATGTGCGTGTTGAGATAAGTTGATACGCCCAGTTGCCTACAAAAGTCAGGATTATATTGCAACTGTAATTGCGTATTACAAATAATTTTTGAGGCTACAATTTTAGCTACATTGCGAATATTGAGATGGCGAATACTAGGATGCATCGATGTCAAAATTCGACTCGAAGAATAATTCATCATGAGCGTTTGGCCTTCAATTGATTTAGATTTTTATCAAGTAATGATTTAGTTGCTTCTCGTTTTACAAGTAAGCATCTAAACTATGTCTATATTTATATAAAAACATGACTAAAACGTCAAGTTTTTATTGTCTATTTGGCGGTAATAATGACACTTGAATTAGACTCGAATGAATTTAAGATTCGATTGAAAGAAGTTAGAAAGATACGAAAGCTGACACAGCAAGAACTTGCTGAAAAAACGGGAATACCAGTAACCTCTATTGCGCATTTTGAGTCGGGCTCACGTAAACCTTCTTTAGAAAATTTTTATAAGCTCATTGTCGTACTTAATATATCAGCAGACTACATCCTAGGACGAAGTAAAGATATGAGTGCATTAGGTGTTGATCCCCTTGTGAGCACCCTGCAAAAATTACCTGAGGTTGAGCGAAGAATGATTGAGAAATTTATTGTTTCTTTAGATCATAACTAGAGTCGACCCTGCATATAGAATCTGAAGACTAGAAAATTAAAAAACCACTTAAAGTGGTTTTTTTGCATAGCCCCGAAATGGATATAAACACATTGTGTGTTTGCTATGTGGAATTGATCATCTAGTATTGCCTAGATGGTTGTTTAAATAGTGATTATTCACTCCTACATTTAGCTTTGTAAGTTTTATACCACTCTTCAATTTCAGCTGTATCAAAATATACTGCTGCTTGACGAGTACTACATTCTTTCAATGGTCTTGGAAATGAAAGATCATTTTCGATGATTTTACGTAAGCAATCTCGTGTTACATTAAGCAACTCACAAACTTGGTTGTATTTTAAGCGAAATGGCTTCATATTGTGACAAACCACTGGTATATCTAAATCATCAAAATTTTTAACAGTACGTACAATACTACGACGAGTATGTGATGTATGTGCTCTAAAATGATCCAATTGAGGATCCTCGTTTAATAATAGAGAAACCATGCTATCAAAAAAAAATAATTCAAATCCCATCCGTCCTAAAACACAAAAAAAGTGATCACGTTTTTGTGTTAATGCTTAAGTAAAGACTCGATATAATTACTCCACCACTCCATTATTTCGTAGCGTTCTTCTAGATGTGCTTCTTTATCATATGCCCCTTTAACGCCACCTTTTAAGTGAGACAGCGCAGACTCGATCACCTGAGATTTAGAACTAAAATTTTTATTCAAATTTGTTGATGCAATATGCCTAAATCCATGGGGATTTTGCTTACCTCGATACCCCAGCCTGTTTAATGCCGCATTAAATGTCAGATTAGAAATCGGTTTATTAATATTGTCACGGCTTGGAAATAAGTATTCACTTTCTGGAGAAATCTCTTTTAACTCTATTAGAAGGTTCATAACATGTTGAGATAGCGGTATACCATGCTCAATGCCTCTTTTCATCATACTCGGCGGTCGGATCCATACAGCTTCAGCAAAATCAAATTGTTCCCATCGTGCCTGTCTCAGCTCCCCTGGTCGAGGGAACATATGAATTAAAAGCTCTAAGCCGATCGCCACGGGTCGAGAAGAGGAATTTCTGATTAAAGAAATCATTTCAGGTAACTCATGAATTTTTACATGCTTCATGCTCTCTGTTTCCCCTTTAGCTAAATGATCTCTTATACCTTCTAAAGGGTTATATAAGAGATCTTTCTTAAATTTAGCTAAACTATAGGCTCCATAGCAGTATGAGATCAATTTTTCAATACGGTTAAAAATACCTTCGTTAATTTGTTTTTCTGTATAATGATTTAACCACTCTCTAGAAGTAATTGTAGCGTACTCCCGATCCCCAAAAACTGATAAAAGATGTTTCTCAATGGACTGTTTTTCTTTTCGATAGGTTTCAGCTTTCCACGTTAATTTCTTACGTTCTAACCACTCATTCATTAAAGTAGAAAATAAGGCATCTTTATCTTGTAACTTTATTTTTTTAATCTCAGCCTGTGTTTTTATTTCAAGCGTGCCATTTAACATACCTTCTGCTTTTTCTCGTGCCTGTACATAATTTACTGTTGGATAAGCACCCAAACCAATCCATGCCCATTTACCTTGATCATTCTTATAGCGATACTGCCAAGACTTTTTACCGTTTGGCTGAACTCGACAATACAATCCAGCAATGTCTGTGGGTTGACGATATTCTTTAGCTTTCGGCTTGAGTGCTTTGTAAATATCTTCAACGCTTTTTTTACGCCTTATATTTACATTCTGAGGTGTATTTTTTGAATGAGCGTTTACATCACTTTTTACATCATTTGTTTTCATAACTTATGGAATCTCCAGAGATTTTTTCCTTGGTGTATCCCTGAGTTATATTTTATTTAAAGGATACAAACAAGGATACACAGGACGTGTTCCCATATGAAGTTATATACATTTAAGTAAAGCATTAAAAAACCCTTAACTCTATTAGAATTAAGGGTTTAGATCTTATATAAAGCTATATAAGTATAAAATTTGGTGGGCCCAGACAGACTTGAACTGTCGACCAACGGATTATGAGTCCGCTGCTCTAACCAACTGAGCTATAGGCCCTATATGCTGAAAACTTTATTTATCAATAAGTTCAGGCGTCATGAATACTAGCTAAGATTTTTTGGAAAGACAAGTGCTTTTATAACTGCTTGAACATTTAGGCAGCAATCATAGGCGACTTGTCTTAGCCAAAATTTCAGCTATTTAAGACTTCAGTATAGGAAGCATATAGAAAAATGAGATACATGCTGCATCATTTAATACAAATGAGCCTGTCATCTTGGATTTAATCCGACCTACTAAGTGTAAAACTGATAGATTTAAGGTCTTAGTATATCTATAAGGTATCAAAATTCTTTATTGCTCAGGCAGCAATGTTAAAGAAATCGCCTTGAGCTAAAGAAGATAGAATGACTAGAATTCAGACTTCATTTCTTCGTCTTTATGTAAATCCTGCTTAATTTCGATCAAAGACCATACAATTATAAGCGCAAAAATCAATAGGGAGACTACGAAGGCTGTCATGTACGTCATACTTTTCAATCTCAGAGTAGAAAGAGTAAGAAAATAGAAAAGACCTAGATCAGTCTTCTTCTTCGACAAAAGTCTAATAACTAAAATGTGCTCTGAATAGTCATTTTTTCATCATTTTAAGACTTTTTTGTATATACTGATATTTTTAAGATCATAATATTATTTTATTTATATATTTTAACTCTTAATCTTGCAGCTTAAAAAGATGAATGAATTATAGATTTTTACATTATTTGCTGATTTTATTTAAAAGCCTATTGACTGTATAGACGAACAAGATGAAATTATGCAGTTCTCTACATACAGCTTTTACTTCTCCGTACTTATGCTAAATAAATTCCTTGGCGAATCTGCATTTAAACTTGCAGGTTGGCAATATCACGTCGAACCAGATGTGCTTGAAGATAAACAGGTCATTATTGGATTTGAACATACCTCAATGATGGATGCAGTACTGTCAATTGCTTTGTTCCAGATTTACGACCTCAAGGTTCATACCTTGATCAAAAAAGAATTATTTAAAGGACCGTTCAAACCGCTATTGAATGCTGTGGGCGGTATTCCGGTTGACCGCAAGGCCAGTAAAGATATCGTGACCCAGATGGTGGAACATTTTCAGAACAATGAAAAGTTCAATCTGGTCATTGCTCCCGAAGCGACACGAGCCAAACAGGGTGAAGCACGCAAACCGATCCGTACCGGTTTCTGGCATATTGCCAAGGCTGCCAATGTACCGATCGTGTTGTTATACGCCAATTCCAGAACCAAGCAAGGTGGCATTCTTGGCAAGATCTATCCGACAGACCTTGCGCATGACCTGGCTTTGATCAAACAACTGTATAAAGATAAGGTTGGTCTGGATATCGTTATACCAGAGTAAGCTTTTTAAAAGAAAAGCACGGACATAATCAGCGATCCTGCTGTTTATGTCCAAGTCATCTGCCCATATAAATGTATAAATAGAATTATAAATCCCCCTATCCTCTTTCTATTTTTCCTCGATATTGCACTTTTTTTGTTTTTATCCTGAAATCTCAAATCCAGGCACTTTTTTTTAAAAAAACGCTTATGGTAGAATTTCGGCATTCTGATAGGCATACAGCCAATCTACAAGGAGCATAGTTCGCATGGCGGGTCATTCCAAGTGGGCCAATATTAAGCATCGCAAAGCAAAACAAGATGCGAGTCGTGGTAAAGTTTTTACCAAATACATTCGTGAATTAACCACTGCTGCAAAGCTTGGTGGTCCAGATACTGCAAGCAACCCTCGTCTACGTGCTGTGGTTGAAAAAGCATTATCAGTGAATATGACACGTGACGTGATCAACCGTGCCATTCAACGTGGTGCTGGTGGCGAAGATAACGACGACCTGAAAGAAGTGACCTACGAAGGTTATGGTGTAGGTGGTGTTGCGGTTATTGTTGAAACCATGACTGACAACTTGAACCGTACTGTGCCTGACGTACGTCATTGCTTCTCTAAAACTGATGGTAACCTAGGCACTAACGGTTCGGTGGCATTCTTGTTCACGAAACGTGGTGAGATTACTTTTGAAGATGTGTCTTTAGAAGATCAAATCATGGAAGTGGCATTAGAAGCAGGTGCTGAAGACATCGAAGTCACTGAAGATGATATCCTGGTCATTACCACACCTGAAGCTTTCGGTGATGTTCAAGATGCTTTAACTGCTGCAGGTTTAAAATCTGACAATGCTGAAGTGGTGATGAGCCCTTCAACCAAAGCAGAAATCACAGACATCGATCAAGCAAAAAAAATCATGAAAATGATTGATATGCTTGAAGATCTGGATGATGTACAAAACGTATATACCAACGTTGAATTCTCAGATGCTGTTTTAGCAGAACTTGATGCTTAAATATGACTGATTCAAAAAACGCACCTTAGGGTGCGTTTTTTTATGGCTGTCGACCACCCTCGCCTTTGCTTAAACTTTATTGAGTAATCCGCTACAGTTAAAGACATTATATTCTTTAATGACAAAGCTGGAATGTAGTGCAACCACGTGCTCAATTTTTCCAATCCGCTTAAGCAGGATTTCACTATAATTTTCCATATCTCTTGCCACGACTTCGACAATAAAATCCGCAGACTGACCGGTGACCAAAAAGGCATTAATCACTTCGGGAATGCTTTCCAGTTCTTCCAGAAATTTAGCAAAAGTATCGCTATCATGTTTGCTTAAGGATACCTGTAACAGCACATGCAGACTGAAACCTAATTTCTGGTAATTGATTTCACGTTTTAAGCCACTGATAATATTATGATCGATTAAATGTTTGATCCTGCGATGCACCGAACTCACAGATAAATTCACCCGTTCGGACAGTTCATTCAGATTGACATCTTCATGGGTCAATATTTCTAGAATATGTTTATCGAAACGATCCAGTTCCATTTTTATACTCTTATATCAATAATCAATAGATGCAGAAAATTTTGCGCCATCTCTGTTATACAATATTTATTTATTTTTCACAAAATTTTCATATTTTGAAATTTTTTTCCAAATGGGATCTCATTTTATAAATACGGTTTTCATACTGAATCAAATGACCGTTAATCGTATTAATTAAAAATATGACTAATGGTATTTTAAGTTAAATCTTTATTTTTAAATTATTTAAACTGGGTAAACACGGCAACAGATAGGCTATTCCTCTCAGCTCCTACACGACTTAACCGTCCATCTTTTACAAGTGTATAGAAATAGATTAAAACAAAGGCGCTTTAAAAACAAAAATAGCGCATTTCAAAAATATTACACAAGGAACGGTCATGGCTTCTAAACTTTTAAGCTTGATAAAAACAAAAGTGAGTCCTGTTTTAACCGTCGAAACCCAAACGAAGAGCTTCTTGGGCGGCTTATTCGGTGGAACGACATCAGGTACCCTCACCAATCTTATTGGCAATCTCACCGGATCCAATACTTAATCTTCAGTCAGCTCATTATTAAATAATCTCCTTTCTGGAAGCAGCCTGAGTACGACAAATCTCAGCAATTTATTAACTCAGTTTTCTGGTTCGAATGCCTCAAGTTTAAATATTCAAAGCCTGATCAGTAGCTTAACCCAATCCAATGGTGGTAGCTTCAATATTACCCAAGTCACCAACTTATTAAAGAGCTTAATGGGGAGCAATAGCAGCAGCCTGGATCTTGAGGCTATTTCTAAACTGGTGGGCGGCTTATTGGGCGGCAGTACGGGCAATATTGATATTGGTAAAATTTCTCAACTGGTCGGTGGGCTGATCGGCGGTTCAAGTAATATTGATATCGGTGCGATCGCAGGTCTGGTCAGCAACCTGATTGGCGGGAATGGCGAGATTGATATTGCAAAAATCGCTCAGCTCGTTGGTGGCCTGATCGGCGGTTCTGGCGGTTTAGGTGGTGTGGACATTGGTGCCATCGCGGGTCTGGTCGGGAATTTAATTGGCGGTAATGGCGAGATTGATATCGCGCAAATCGCTCAACTGGTTGGTGGTCTGATCGGTGGTTCTGGCGGATTGGGCGGTGTAGATATTGGTGCGATCGCAGGACTGGTCGGCAACCTCATCGGTGGTAATGGCGAGATTGATATCGCACAAATCGCTCAACTGGTGGGTGGCCTGATCGGCGGTTCTGGCGGTTTAGGCGGCGTAGATATCGGTGCCATCGCGGTTCTGGTCAGCAACCTGATTGGCGGTAATGGTGAGATTGATATCGCACAAATTTCTGAATTGGTCGGTGGCCTGATTGGTGGGTCGGGCGGTTTAGGTGGCGTAGACATTGGTGCGATTGCGGGTCTGGTCGGCAATCTGATTGGCGGGAATGGCGAGATTGATATCGCACAAATTGCTGAATTGGTCGGTGGCCTGATTGGTGGTTCTGGCGGATTGGGCGGTGTAGACATTGGTGCGATCGCTGGTTTGGTCGGCAATCTGATTGGTGGTAATGCAGGCAATGAGTTTGATCTTGGTGCTATTACCGATTTAATTAGCGGCTTTGTAGGCGGAAATGCAACGGGTGGTTTTGATGTCGGTGGCTTCACTGACTTACTGAGCGGTCTGATTGCGAATGGTTCAAATGGCATAGACTTGGGTGGGTTATTGGGTAATCTCAATCTCGGTAGCGATCTGGATCTGGGTGATATGATCGAAGGTATTTCCTCTGCTTCAAACGGCTTTGACTTAGGCAGTATTGCCGAAAGTGTTGGTCAGTTGGTTGGTAGTGGCTCTTCGATTGAATTGCCTGACCTCAGTGATCTGATCCAAGGTGTGGGTACGACTGATTCCAATATTGATCTGTCTGCTATCCTGCCGGGCATTAAAGATACGATTCAAAATATCGGCAGTGGTGGTTCTTCTTCTGGCTTTGATTTTGGTTCACTCCTCAATAATTTTACTAAAAATATTGATATCGACCAGACTAATCCGTGGGGTTAATTATAATCTCATCGAAAAAACGCGCTTCATGCGCGTTTTTTAATTCTGAGAGTAGCATTTAAACTTATACACCACGCCAGTCTACCCGTGCATTGCGTTCGGTTCGGTAAATACGACAAATATATTCACCTAGGGGTAGCTCATTCAAATACTGCTGATAATCGCGATATTCTTCGGACAAGGTTTCAAAATTTTCTTTTTCCCACGGCGTACCTGGAATCGCCAGAAGCGGTGCCAACATGGAACAGACCGCAATATCCGCCAGACCTAAACGATTTCCGACAAAATAATGCCCACCTTGGCTGACCAGCATCTGATTGAGCTGCTGTACAGCAACATCAATATGCTGTTTAGATTCCGCCACGGTTTCCTCATTCAATGCATAACCCTTGGCCACCATCGCTTTCAATAAAGGTTTAGAAAATTTTTCAAACTGGCGCAGATAGCCCTGCTCACCAATTAAAATATCCAGAGATTCATGATCAGAAGTCAGTGCTTGAGAGAGCATCCAGCGACGGACATGACGACCCAATTCCAAAGTAATTTCATTAATTTCTAAAGCTTTATTTCGAAAATATCCTTCCGCGTGCAGTAAACGATGTTCTGGATAAGTATCATCCAGATACAGAGCAATCTGGGTGGAATCTGCGATCCATCGGTCCTGATCACGCAAAATAGGCAGACGATTCTGTCCTGTTTTCAGGCGGGCAAAAGCGCGGTGTACCCCGGGTATCAGATTGTGAGCAACATAATACAGCTCTTTATGGTCCAGCATCCAACGTGCTTTTTCGCAAAAGTGAGATAAAGGAAACTGGTATAAAGTTCGCATGTATGCTCCATGTTTATCGTTATTGGATCAGGGCGTGTAGGCCGCTATTTTATTCAGATACTTTAGTCACTCACTTTTAGAAAAACAATGTGATTTTTATTCAAAAGTAAAATACTGGCTGATTATTCCTCTATGGCTGGTGGACTCACTACATATCCCGGAAAGCTCAGCGAGTCATTTTAGGTCACCAGAAGCATTTGATTGCAATAAACCACAAGCACATGACCTGACTTTAGCCGTGCTTTCATGTAAAATCGGGGGCAATTTTTATATAACGCTTTTGTGAGTTATTTCATGGGTTTTAATTGCGGTATTGTCGGCTTGCCGAACGTTGGTAAATCTACACTTTTCAATGCCTTAACCAAAGCTGCTATTGCTGCAGAAAACTTCCCTTTCTGTACGATCGAACCAAACACCGGGATTGTACCTGTTCCTGATCCACGTTTAGACAAATTGACTGCAATTGTTAAACCACAACGTGTTATTCCGACTTCTATGGAATTTGTAGACATCGCAGGTCTGGTAGCGGGTGCTTCTAAGGGTGAAGGCTTGGGTAACCAGTTCTTGGCCAACATTCGTGAAACTGATGCAATTGCTCACGTTGTGCGTTGTTTTGAAGATGAAAACGTCATTCATGTGAATGGTCGTATTGATCCATTAGATGACATCGCTACGATTAATACCGAACTTGCGCTTGCAGACTTGGATGCTGTAGCCAAAGCGATTACGCGTTTGACTAAATCTGCTAAAGGTGGTGACAAAGAAGCGCTAGCTACTAAAGCAGTTCTGGAAAAAATCCAGCCTTTACTGGATGAAGGTAAACCGGCTCGCGCAGCGGACCTAGACGATGATGAACGTAAACTGGTACGTGGTTTTGGTTTAATGACCCTTAAACCAACCATGTACATTGCCAACGTTGCTGAAGACGGTTTTGAAAATAACCCGCATTTAGATGCAGTGAGAAAATTGGCCGCTGAAGAAAATGCGATTGTAGTTCCTCTTTGCAACCAGATTGAAGCTGAAATTTCATTGCTTGAAGATGAAGACCGTGCTGAATTCCTTGAAGCAATGGGCATGGAAGAACCGGGTTTAAACGTGGTCATTCGTGCAGGTTATTCATTACTGGGCCTACAAACTTACTTCACCGCGGGCGTACAAGAAGTTCGTGCCTGGACCGTAAAAGTTGGCGCAACTGCACCACAGGCAGCAGGCGTGATTCATACCGACTTTGAAAAAGGCTTTATCCGTGCAGAATGTATCGCTTATGATGATTTCGTGCAGTACAACGGCGAAGCCGGTGCGAAAGAAGCAGGTAAATGGCGTCTAGAAGGTAAAACTTACATCGTTCAGGATGGCGATGTTTTACACTTCCGCTTTAACGTTTAAGTCGTTGCTGTTTGAAAAGCCCCTTTTAGGGGCTTTTTTTATTGCTTTTGAAAAGAGGATTCATACGTATAACAAGCTTTCTGAAAGTGCATAAGATCAACACATATTAACAGTAATGATAACTATTCTCATATATAAATATTAAATTAGAGCGTATCTTAAATCTAATGAAAAATAACCTAACTCCATTCTTCCCAAGGAATCCTGCCAATGAGCTACACCTTGCCTGCACTACCTTATGCTTATGATGCGCTAGAGCCTCATATCGATAGCAAGACTATGGAAATTCATCATAGCAAGCATCATCAAACTTATATCAATAATATCAATGCAGGAATCGCGGGTACAGAATGGGAAGATTTATCAGTCGAAGCCTTAATTAGCAAATTCAATGAAGTGCCCGAGCAACTCAGACAGAACGTGATTAATAATGCTGGTGGACATGCCAATCATTCCCTGTTCTGGACAGTGATGAGTCCAGACGGCGGTGGTCATCCTGAAGGTGAAATTGCTGAGGCGATCGAACATGAATTAGGAGGATTCGAGGCATTTAAAGAAGCATTTACCCAGGCAGCGCTTAGCCGTTTTGGTAGTGGGTGGGCCTGGTTAAGTATGGCGCCAGATCAAACACTTATTATAGAAAGTAGTGCCAATCAGGATTCTCCGCTGATGCATGGCAATATTCCCCTTTTAGGTCTGGATGTTTGGGAACATGCCTATTATTTACAATATCAAAACCGTCGTCCGGAATATATTTCTGCTTTTTTCAATGTCGTAAATTGGAAAGAAGTGAATCGTCGTTATCTGGAAGCGTTGAATGCGCTTTAAATCTTTGAGGAGATCGACCATGTCTACACGTACAATGATTCAACGCATGATTGGCAGCACACTCCTGATCTGCGGTGTAATGGTACTTTTATTAGAACATATGTGGATGCCCTATTTTTAAAGCTTATTTTGCTAAAAAAGCCAGTCATTCAGACTGGCTTTTTATAAGTACATTTAAATGGGCAAAGGTTTATTGCATATTGGCAATTGCAGTACCTTTTTGCTTAGGATCGGTATTTCCGAGTGCAGGATGGGCAATGGCATTCTGACATTGCAGTTTATCCCGCTCATAATCCGCCTGTTTTTGTTGCAGGCTGTTGCCATTTTCCATGGTCGTCCGCGCCCAGATTTCCAGACTGGTCAAAGCTTTACGACACAGAGCATATTTGCCTTCGGTCACCGAATCGGTCATTTTGACATTAATACGCCAGTCTGTACTCAATTTACGTGCTGGTTGACGTACCTGTGTTTCCAGCTGATCCACTTCTTTATTATAGACCAGTGGATCCACTTCATTGATCAGTTGCCATGCGGCATTGGCATAAGTCGTCGCATCATTAGTCAATTTAGGTGCCGGTTTAATTTCTGGCTTATCAGTCGATTGACTGTCATTCCCACACGCTTGTAACAATATTGCCGTGCTTATTAAAGCAGCAGTCAGCATCGCACGTGTCTTGAACATCCACATATCAGGCTCGCCAATTTAAACATTTCGGCACTATGCTATTAAATTCACGTAGAATACACAATCTTCATTTGACCCATCGTTCAACTCTCCTTCAAGGTGTGTCGTGTCTGAACCGAATCAACTCGCTACGCAACCTGCTGGCTTCTGGCAAGGTGCAAAAGATAGCCAAGCGATTATCTTCACTTATTTACCGGTGTCGTTTGCTTTTGGTGTGTCAGCTACTCAGTTTGGCTTTACCGCTTGGGAAGCACTGTTCCTGTCCTGTTCGATGTATGCAGGTGCCAGCCAGTTCCTGGTAGTTGCGCTCTTAGGCAGTGGTACATCCATCTGGATGACGGCATTGACCGTGATTGCCTTAGACATTCGTCATCTGCTTTATGGCCCTGCGTTACAAAATCTGATTCAAGACCGGCTCAATTTAAAAAAAACGGCAATCTGGTCTTGGGGTCTGACCGATGAAGTCTTTGCCTCTGGCATGATCAAGCTCTCGCAACGGCGTCAAGAATGGTCGGAATCCTGGATGCTCGGTTTAAGCCTGTTTAGCTGGATGTCCTGGGCACTCGGATCTTTCCTCGGTGGCTTATTTGCCGATCAGGTCAGCAACTTGCCGCAGTTCTTGCAGGCTGCACTAGATTTCCTGTTACCTGCACTGTTCCTGAGTTTCTTGTTAGCCGCCTTTGAGAAAAAACACACTTTTGTTGTAGCTGTCACGATTCTGGTGTCTGCGATTGCCTGTTATTTTATCGACCTGTCTGCCGCGATCTTTATCGGGATTAGTTCGGGTATTTTTGCCGGCTTGTTTAAGCACTATATTTTGAAACAGCCAGATCCTGAACACGCAGGAGATCAAGCATGAATCTAGAGATTATTCTGGTCGGAATTTTAGTCGGAATCGCCAATTTTGCCTCGCGATTTGGACCTTTTTTTGTCATTCAAAAATTTCAGCAAGGTTCGCAAAAACGCGGAGCGTTGTGGCTAAAAATTGCCTTAGGTTCAATTGGCATTGCTGCGATCAGCTCCATGCTGGTGGTTGCTACCCTGCCACCTTTATTAGAAACACCGAATAAAAGTTTTGCGATGCTGGTTGGCTTTATTGTGCTTACGGTTTTGTATTTTAAGTTTAAACGTATCGTGATGGCGACTCTGACCGCAGCGCTCACCTATGGCCTGGTTTACACCTATATTCCAGTACCCTTTTAAGCTTTAACTCGTTGATCAATCGAAACAAAGACTTATGCTAAACTCATAGTATAGGTCTTTTTTATATAACAATAAAAACAAGGAAGGATGCGCATGTTTGAGGTCAAACAGGTGATTGAAGGCAAAATCTTTATTCATCATCGGCGCGATGAAATGTTAACCGTATTCCATCGACATGAAGTGCCGGCACAATATTTTGAATGTTTTATCAATGCTCAAAATTTTACCGGACATTTTGTCGAAATACATGCTCAACCAGCAGATCAAGTTCGGGTGGTTTATATTAAAAAGAATAGCACCCATCAAATTATTGCTATGCTTAATCAGAGCCAATACGTGCTGCATCTTCATCCTTTGACATTGATTTTGGGTAAATGGAGCTTCAGACATCGTGTCCTGCCGAATACTCTAAAAATTTTTGCTGGTTTATTTGCGCTCCTTTTTATTCTTTTTTCAGCTACCGCCTTTTCAGCAGATCAGTTCCAGCTCACCACCATCTTGCGAGACTGCATTCAATTCACAGTTTTTGGGCTACTGTTATTTTTGCTGTGCTTGGTACTGCCTTTTGTATTGCCCTATGCGTATTTCCTGCATGTTCGTACATTACGTCTGTTAAAAATGCTAAATATCAATACTGAACAAGTTGCACAAATAGAAAAGCTCAAGTCTCAAAGCGAGATTTATCTTCTGCAAACGCAGTCTGACAGCGATGTGAAAATGACAGCGCCTCCTTATTAAAATCTAGAAAAACTTTATAAATAAAACTGTTGGTCAATATCACAATTTTGTATGAATCTTGGCTTAACTGTCGGCTCAGTTCTGCTATGCTAAAAGTCCATAAAATCAAGCATGGATGATCCACATGAGCGTGACTATTGGTACTCCCCTTCAATCTTCTGCCTATAAAGTTCTATTATTGGGTTCTGGTGAACTGGGCAAGGAAGTGGTGATTTCACTACAACGCCTTGGAGTCGAAGTTCATGCTGCTGACCGTTATGATCATGCCCCTGCCATGCAGGTTGCGCATTATTCCTATACCTTGAATATGGCAGATGCTGTAGAACTCAAACAACTCATCAATCAAATCCAGCCACATTTAATTGTTCCTGAAATTGAAGCGATTGCGACCGAAGTTCTGCTTGAAATAGAAGCCCAGAACATTGCTACAGTCATTCCTTCTGCTAAAGCCGTCAATCTGACCATGAACCGTGAAGGTATTCGTCGTCTGGCTGCGGAAGAACTCGGTCTGCCAACTTCAGCTTACCGTTTTGCCGACAGTTTAGAATCCTTCCGCGCGGCCTGTGACGATGTCGGCTATCCAAACTTTGTGAAACCGGTGATGTCATCTTCAGGCAAAGGTCAGTCTCGTGTTACCCATTTTGATGAAGTCGATGCTGCCTGGGAATATGCGCAAACCGGTGGCCGGGTCAATCAGGGTACTGTGATTGTAGAATCACAAATTGACTTTGATTTTGAAATTACCTTATTGACTGTTCGTGCAAAAAATCCAGAAACCGGCGAAATCGAAACGTCTTATTGCGACCCGATCGGACATCGTCAGGACTCAGGTGATTATGTGGAAAGCTGGCAGCCTCAACCGATGACTCCAGCCGCGCTGGAAGAATCCAAGCGCATTGCCAACAAGGTCACTACAGCACTTGGTGGCTGCGGAATCTTTGGTGTGGAACTCTTTGTAAAAGGCGACAAAGTATGGTTTAGTGAGGTTTCCCCGCGTCCACACGATACTGGACTGGTGACTTTAGCCTCCCAATTTCAAAGTGAATTTGAGCTGCATGCACGTGCTATTTTAGGCTTGCCGGTGAATACTGCACGACATAGTGTGGCTGCCAGTGCGGTAATTTATGCTGGAGTAGATGGCCGTAATCTTTCATTTTCTGGCCTGAATCTTGCTTTAGCAGACGGCAATACCGATTTGCGCCTGTTTGGCAAACCAGAAGGTTTTAAACGTCGTCGTATGGGCGTTGCCACCGCACGTGCGGAAAATATTGAACAGGCACGTGAACTGGCCCTACAGGTCGCAAACCAAGTTAGCGTCAACCAAAACTAAGCTGAAATACCAACGGACGACTGTACATGATCAACACCCATCCACTGCTGAATTACGCTAAAAGCAACCATGACATTAAAGCCATCAATCAATGGCGCAGTGATGTCGAAAATCAGCTGCAGGAAAGTTTTGAAAATGGACAGTCGATTCGGGATATTATTCTGGCGCGTTCCAACCTGATTGATGAAGCATTGCAGTTTCTCTGGCAACATGCCGAACTGGATCAAACCGATTTGGCCTTGTTTGCAGTAGGTGGCTATGGCCGCCGTGAAATGTTGCCATATTCTGATGTCGACATCATGATCTTGTCGGAAGACGAGATTAACCCGGAACAGGAACAACTGATTTCTACATTCATTTCATCGCTTTGGGACGTGGGGAATTTCAAACCCGGTATCAGTGTCCGCACCATCAATGAATGTGTCAATCAGGCCAGCAGTGATCTGACCGTCGCCACCACCCTGATCGAAGCCCGCCTGATTATTGGCAATGAAAACCTGTGTAGATGGCCACGTCGTATCGTGTCACGTACCTGGACTGACAAAACTTTTTTTGATGCCAAGATGGATGAGCAGCATAAACGCTATGCTCAGCACAACAATACCGAAAGCAATCTGGAACCGGATATTAAAAATGCGCCGGGTGGCATCCGTGATATCAACCAGATTGGCTGGATTGCCAAACGGCATTTCCGCGTCAATCGCATTTATGATCTGGTACATCTCGGTTTTATTTCAGAATTTGAACTCGGTGTGCTTGAGGAAGCCGAAAGTTTCCTCTGGGAAATCCGTCATCACCTGCACCGCCTGACCAAGCGCGATGAAAACCGCTTATTGTTCGATTATCAGCGTGATATTGCTGCCAAATTTGGCTATGTACGTGAAGAGGCGCATCATCCGAACTATCCAATTGAACAGTTCATGAAGCGCTATTATCGCAGTGCACAGCAAGTGTCTACGCTGAACGAAATGCTGCTGGCCTATTTTAATGAATCGGTCATTACGCCACGTTTACCGCAATATGAACGCCAGATCGAAGAAATCAACCAGAACTTTAAACTGGTCGATGGCAAACTGGCTGTGCAGCATCACAAGATTTTCTCGGAAAATCCAAACGCAATTCTGGAAATTTTCTATTTACTAGCCAATCGTCCTGAGATCGAAGGTATTCGTGCGCGTACTTTACGCCTGCTGACCCTGGCTGGAAAACGCATTGATCAGGATTTTCGTGATAATCCGGTGCATCAGGCGCTATTTATGGCGATTATCCGTTCACCGCATCGACTCTACGATACTATGGTCGCGATGAAGCGTTATGGTGTGCTTGGAAATTACATCCCGGCCTTTGGACAGATTCTGGGACTGATGCAATATGACCTGTTCCATATCTATACGGTCGATGCACATACCTTATTGCTGCTGCGTAATTTAAACCGCTTTAAAGAACCTGAATTTGCCAAGGAATTTCCGGTGGTCAGTTCAGTGTTTCAGCGTCTGACCCGTCGTGACATAGTCTATCTGGCAGCAATTTTCCATGATATTGCTAAAGGTCGTGGCGGTGACCACAGTGAACTCGGTGCCAGCGACGCGATTAAATTCTGCCGTAGCCATGGCTTTACTGAACGCGAAAGTAATCTGGTGGCCTGGCTGATCCAGAATCATCTGGTAATGTCTGTCACTGCGCAGAAAAAAGACATCTCCGATCCGGATGTGGTCAAAGAATTCGCAGAAAAAATGGGTGATATGGAACATCTGGACTATTTGTACACCCTGACAGTCGCCGATATTAACGCCACCAATCCGAAGCTGTGGAATACCTGGCGTGCCTCGCTGATGCGTCAACTATATACTCAGGCACGCGACGTGATCCGTTCCGGTCTGGGTCGTCCGGTTGATTATCAAATGCTGATTGAAGATACCAAATTTGTGGCCAGCGAACTTCTGGTTCAGGATTTTTCACTGGATGAAGTAGAAAAAGTCTGGCAGGAACTTGGTGATGACTATTTCCTGAAAGAAACAGCAGATGAAATTGCTTGGCATACTCGTGCCATTTTACAGCACGGCGACAATCCTGCCCCACTGGTGTTAATGCGGGCACACCGTAAATATGCCCAGGATGCGGTACAGATCTTTATTTATACGCAGGATCAACCCAACCTGTTTGCTACCACGGTGGCTATTCTGGATCGCATGAATCTGGATGTACAAGATGCACGAATTATTACTGCCACTAAAGCGTTCAGTCTGGATACCTATGTGGTACTGGACCGTTTTGGTACCTTATTGACCGATCCGGAACGCGAAGCCACAGTGATTGAAGCCCTGAAAGATGCCTTGAGCCATTCAGATGAATATCCGGGCTTGATGCAACGCCGGATTCCGCGTCAATTACGTCATTTCGATATTGAAAATACAGTCGATATTACGATGAATGCGGCCTTGAATCAGAATATGGTCGAAATTGCCACTCTCGATCATCCCGGTTTACTTGCCAAAATCGGTGGTTTATTTATGATGCAAGGGCTGGATATCCACTCTGCCAAAATTGCCACACTGGGCGAACGTGCCGAAGATATATTCTTTGTCACCAAAAAAGATGGCAACCCTATGACACCTGGAGAATCTGCTGAATTTGCAGCTGCACTTAAAACTGCGCTGGATGAAGCCTCTCATCAGGTTTGTAGTCAACACTCACATTAAAACGCGGTTACTTATTCATGAACTCTAGCTTGTCTCTACTGCATCCTTATCCGTTTGAAAAGTTAAATCAGCTTTTTGCGGATATCCAGCCTGCAAATATGCCTTTAATTCCCCTGTCGATTGGCGAACCAAAGCATCCTGCACCGGAGTTTGTGAAACAAGCGATTATCGATAACTTTAAACATTTATCGACGTATCCCAACAGTAAAGGCCTGCCTGAGCTACGTGAAAGTATTGCCCAATGGCTGACACGCCGTTTTAAGCTCAATAGCATTAGTACAGACAGCAATATCCTGCCTGTTTCCGGTACGCGTGAAGCGATTTTCTCGTTTGTACAGGCTTTGGTGAATCGGGAAGAGGCACCTTATGTAGTCATGCCGAATCCGTTTTACCAGATTTATGAAGGTGCAACACTGCTCGCAGGTGCCAAACCTTATTTCATCAACTGTACTGAGGAGAACAATTACCTTGGTGATTTTGATGCTGTGCCGGCAGAAGTCTGGGAAAAGACCACGCTATTATTTGTCTGTACCCCAGGCAATCCAACCGGTGCAGTGCTGTCCAAAGAACAGTTTAAAAAACTGATTGCCCTGTCGGATCAATACAACTTTGTGATTGCTTCAGACGAATGCTATTCGGAACTGTGGTTTGATCAGGCACCTGTAGGTTTACTGGAAGTTTGTGCTGAAATTGGCCGGGATGACTATAAAAACTGTGTGGTGTTCCATTCACTGTCTAAACGTTCTAACCTCCCGGGCATGCGTTCAGGTTTTGTTGCTGGTGATGCCAGCCTGTTAAAACCTTATTTGCAATATCGTACTTACCACGGTGCGGCGATGCCGGTTCAGCACCAGTTAGCTTCAATTGCTGCCTGGGATGATGAAGCACATGTGGAAGAAAACCGGGTGCAATACCGTGCCAAGTTTGATTTATTCCAGCAAGAACTCGGTCATCTGCTGCCACTCAAAAAACCGGATGCAGGTTTCTATTACTGGTTAAAAGTCGACAATGATGAAGCCTTTGCCAAACATTTGATGGAAGAAGCACATATTAAAGTTCTTCCGGGTCGTTATTTATCCCGCGATACTGAACAGGGTAATCCGGGTGAAAATCATGTACGTCTAGCACTTGTGGCCGATCTGGCGCAATGTGAAGAAGTCATTCAACGCCTGAAAGCCATTCTCTAAGTTTTAATCATGATTAAAAAACCCACTGAATTGAAGTGGGTTTTTTAATTGAAATCAGATGAGTTCTATTTTTATCTCATACTGATAAAATAACACAGAGTATTACAACACTTTTGCAATTTCATCCTCAAGATCTTCAGGCTTGGTGGTCGGAGCAAAACGGTTCAATACCTTGCCATCACGTCCGATTAGGAACTTGGTAAAATTCCATTTAATTCCATTGCCTAAAATACCTTTGGAATTATTGGTTAAATAGCGAAAAATGGCGTGCGCTTCAGGGCCTTTGACATCTACCTTGGAAAACATCGGGAAAGATACCCCGTAATTCTTCTGGCAAAATTCACCAATCTGTTCATTGGAACCCGGATCTTGGCCGCCAAACTGGTTACATGGAAATCCCAAAATTTCCAGACCTTGATCTTTATATTTTTCGTAAAGTTTTTCTAATCCTGAAAACTGTGGGGTAAAACCACACTTACTCGCTGTATTGACGATCAAAAGTACCTTGCCTTCATAATCTGCAAGTGGCTTGCTTTTGCCATCTAACAATTCAGCTTCGAACTGATAAATGTTAGTCATGGATAGGTTTCCTCATCATTTTTTTCTTGTGTTTCTAAGTCTAGAGAAGCCGAGTTGACACAATAACGTAAGCCCGTCGGTTCTGGACCATCCGGGAAAACATGCCCTAAATGTGCGTCACAATGATGACAAACTATCTCAGTTCTGACCATTCCGTGTGAAGTATCAGGTAATTCTTCTACTACTGAACTGCTGACGGGACGGTAGAAACTTGGCCAGCCACAGCCGCTGTCATACTTGGTCTCAGAAGAGAACAGTGGCGTGCCGCAGCAACGACATACATAAGTGCCATCTTGCTTGGTATTCCAGTATTTTCCAGTAAATGCCGGCTCGGTTCCCTTCTCGCGCGTAATGCGAAACTCCTCAGGTGATAACTCTCTTTGCCATTCCCGGTCTGATTTATTGAGTTTTCCCATGATCACATACCTTTTTATCTTGCTATTTAAAATAGGATAATCCTATATTTACGTGATTCATTTTAAAAATTCTAGTCTTTATTCAACATTTTACAAAAGACATATAATGCCCAAAAAAGCAAAAAGAAAGCAAATATAAAAATAAAAGTAAGCAATTTTTACATTAAATGTTTTTTAGTGAGCAAATTTAATGGTATTCTTAGCTCTAAATTTGCTCAGGATTAAAAAATGTCGCAAAAAAAGAGCGTAATTTTTAAAAATCTGCTGCCTGTGATCAAACAATATCAGCAGCTTGGATTTACGCATGAAAAAATTGTTGCACTACTTCGAGATGAACATGATCTCGATCTAGTCACAACTGAGACATTTAAAAGTTATTTATATCGTTATGCAAAAGTGACCTCCACTCCTTCCGAGAACATCAAAATGCCGAACACTTTCCAAACCCCTCGCGAGATCAAGAAATCATCTAAGCTCGAGCATGTATGCTACGACATTCGCGGACCTGTGTTACGAGCGGCCATCGAGATGGAAGAAGCCGGTCACAAAATTATCAAATTAAATATTGGTAACCCTGCCCCATTCGGTTTTGAAGCACCGCAAGAAATTATCAACGATGTGGCTTTAAACCTGTCGAATGCGATTGGCTATACCGATTCCAAAGGGATTTTCCCGGCGCGTAAGGCGATCTGTCAGTATTATCAGCAAAAAGGCATTCTAGATATGCACGTCAATGACGTCTATATCGGTAATGGTGTGTCTGAACTGATCGTGATGGCCATGCAGGGTCTGCTGGATGATGGCGATGAAATGCTGATTCCAATGCCAGATTATCCACTCTGGACGGCGGCAGTGAATCTATCTGGCGGTACAGCGATTCACTATAAATGTGATGAAGAAAATCACTGGTATCCAGATATTGCTGATATGGAAAGCAAAATCACGCCGAATACGCGTGGTATTGTGATTATCAACCCGAATAACCCGACCGGTTCGGTTTACCCACGTCATGTGTTGCAACAAATCGTCGACTTGGCCAAGAAATATGACCTGATTTTATTTGCTGATGAAATCTACGACAAAATTATCTACGATGGAATCGAGCATGTTGCTGTAGCAGCTCTGGCTGGCGATCAGCTCTGTGTTTCGTTTAACGGTTTATCTAAAGCCTATCGTATTGCTGGTTTTCGTTCCGGCTGGATGGCCATTACCGGCAATAAAGCACGTGCAGCAGACTATATCGAAGGTCTGGATATGCTGGCATCAATGCGTCTATGTGCCAACCATCAGGCACAATATGCGATTCAGACTGCACTGGGCGGCTATCAGTCGATTAATGACCTGATTCGCCCGGGTGGCCGCTTATATGAACAGCGCAATATTGCCTGGGAAATGCTGAACGAGATTCCAGGAGTGTCTTGTGTCAAACCTGAAGGTGCGATGTACTGCTTCCCGAAACTGGATCCGAATGTGTATCCAATTCAGGACGATGAAAAACTGATGCTGGATTTGTTGCGGGCAGAAAAAGTACTTCTGGTTCAAGGGACAGGCTTTAACTGGCCAACACCGGATCATTTCCGTGTAGTATTCCTGCCGGCTGAAAACGAACTGCGTGAAGCCATTACCCGTGTTGGCCGTTTCCTGGCCAAGATGCGTTAATTCTTGAAATAGACAATATAAAAAACCGCGTTGATACGCGGTTTTTTATTTCTCTGAAAAAATTCAGGCTTTTGACTGATGAAATCTTAAAAATCATACGGGCTTACTTGAGCAAATTTCTGCACTCAATGGTTTCTTCTCAGACAATTTCCCCTCAATCATGAAGATTCATGTTATTTTTTGACCAAACATAAAATTCCATGAGTACACGGATGTCCTCAAACACAATGAAGCTCAGCCTTTTTCTCTGCCTTAGTATGTGCTTGGGCATTGGCATTCTTCGCTTTTCTTATACCGCGTTGTTACCTGGTACACGAGAGGCCTTTGACTGGAACACAGATTTTTCCAGCCTCTTGGGCAGTGCCAATTTGCTGGGTTATTTAATCGGTGCATTTACGGCCATGCGCCTGCCTCAAGACCGCAGCATGAGTACCTATATTCAAATTTCAGCCTTTGCCGGCATGTTCAGCCTGATGTGCTGTGCATTTTCTGGTTTTTCTGAAGTATGGTATATCGCTTGGCGGATTATTTCCGGGATCAGCGGTGGACTGATGATGATCTTATCGCCGAGTGTGGTTGCACAGTGCTGTGAACTTCAAGACCGTCTTAAAATCAACTTTATTGGTTTTAGCGGAATTGGACTAGGCGTTTTAATTGCGACCCTGTTTCTGCCTTATCTGGATCAAATTTCCATACAGACGGCCTGGCTAATCTTATGTGGTTTTGCTTTGCTTATCTGTATCGTTTTAAGTTTACTGATTCAGAAATTTAAGCCGTATTTGTCCGCACAAGCCCCTTCGGTTATCTCTACTCTATCTTTGAATAGCGTCTTTTATAGTTTATTGACGGTTTACGCCTGTAGTGCTTTCGCCTATATACCACATTCACTCTTCTGGATTGATTATTTAAGCCAGCAGTTGGGATTGAGCTTGTTCTGGATTAATTTCAACTGGATTCTGTATGGACTAGGTAGTGCTTTAGGCGCCTTGAGTGCTTATGCACTGGCCAGAAAATGGGGTAATTTTGCTGCCCTGAAAATTCTTTATAGTCTTTATATTATGGCTATTTTTATTGCGACTCTAGATGCCAGCCCATTGCACACTTTTAACTCTTCCTTTTTCACTGGGATGCTAAATCCGGCTGTGGTCTTCCTGACCTCCTATACCATTTTGCAACTGTATGGACTGGCTTATAAAAAGCTCTGGAGTATTGCTACCTTGTGTTTTGCCTCGATTCAGCTGATCGGTGGACTCAGCTTTAGTGCGCTGCAATATTTTGGATTGAGCTATCATCAACAGTTCATACTGGCCACATTGGTTCTTTTATTAGGAACATTGCAATTGTTCTGGTGTACACGTCCTGCCAGACTCAAGCCTGAACAACAAACTCAGCCAGTGTCTGCTCATGGAGAAGGAACTAAATAAGGATAAGGATTGGTTGCTCCTTGCCCACCCAGATAAATCCCATAATGTAAATGCGGTGAGGTATTTTTGGCATTACCTGTATTCCCCACATAAGCGATGACTTCACCTGCCTCAACCCAGTCGCCTTCCTGAATATGTTCTGCATAGTCATCCAGATGTGCATAATAATGTTGGCTCATATTTGGACCGGTCACCCAGATGATTTTTCCACCCAGATTATTGGTGCCAATCCTACGCACAATCCCTTGGGTCGCGCTAAATACTGGCGTACCACGTTTGGCAAAAATATCCGTCCCTTCGTGTTTACGACCTGCACTACGCGCTGCTCCCCAAGTATCATTAATTTGGCCAACTCTGACGCCTTCAACCGGAATCTGTAGCGGAGCTTCTAACTTGGTTCTCTGTAATTGCCAATATAGATAAGGGCTTTTCCAACCGGCTGCTTCACCTGAAGGCGGTGGCTGACAGGCAGTTAGTAAAAAACCTATAGATAACAGTAAGCTTATAATCCGAAGAAATTTCACCAATATTCGCATCAAATTAAATAGATGACTTTTATCTTAATCATCACGGCCTAATTTAAAGTCACAATCCTGTTATTTTTAGTGATGAGTTTATATTAGCCTCCAAATAACAAAACCCTCAAATGAGGGTTTTGTTATTTCAGGTGGATAGGAGATTATCTACGTTTTTTAGCACGAGATGGTTTCGATGGTTGTTGCTGTTGTTGCTGTTGTTGCTGTTGCTGCTCTTCATTCTGAGCATTGTCCTGCTTATCTTTTTGTTGGACCTGCTTATGTCTCGCTTTAGCTTTAGCCATGATTTACTCCTTTGGAGAAACGTCTCTATATCACTGGAAGTTCCATTCATCACTGTAACGTTTATACAAAATAAGCCAATCGCTGAGCTGTATCCAAATACGTCAATGTAATACAAGCTTTAGTAAGTCGTTCAGCTTAGAACGAATCATTTCTAGGCTCATTACACTTCTTACATGATCTTGCAGCCTGATACTTATTTTAACGTTTAGCTCTTATCTGTTCAGACTTTGCCTGGAAATAAAACTATAAAAAAACCCGCAATTACTACGGGCTTTAACTCATAAATTGCTTCGCAATTTCAGGTATCCATATTAGCAATAATCGCCTCACCAAACTCGGAACAACGAAGTAAGGTCGCCCCTGGCATCAGACGCTCGAAATCATAGGTCACCGTTTTTGCCGCAATCGCACCCGAAATCCCCTTGATGATCAGGTCGGCAGCTTCTGTCCAGCCCATATCACGCAACATCATTTCAGCAGACAAAATAATCGAACCCGGATTTACTTTATCTTGTCCGGCATATTTAGGCGCTGTGCCGTGGGTTGCCTCATAGACTGCAATCGAACCGCCAATATTGGCACCTGGTGCAATTCCGATTCCACCGACTTCCGCGGCCAGCGCATCAGAAATATAGTCACCATTTAAGTTGAGTGTCGCAATCACAGAATATTCTGCTGGACGCATCAGGATTTGCTGCAAGAAGGCATCTGCAATGACATCTTTAATAATAATGTCTTTGCCTGTTCTTGGATTTTTGATTTTAACCCACGGACCACCATCTAAAAGCTCACCGCCAAAACGTTCCAGCGCAACTTCATAACCCCACTCTTTAAACGCCCCTTCGGTGTATTTCATGATATTGCCTTTGTGCACCAAGGTCACACTCGGCTTGTCATTCTCAATGGCAAATTGAATCGCTTTACGTACCAGACGCTGGCTACCTTCTTTGGAGACAGGTTTGATTCCGATTCCACAATTGTCTTCAAAGCGGATGTTGGTTACACCCATTTCTTCTTTCAAAAACTTGATAACCTTTTTCGCTTCCTGAGAATCTGCTTTCCATTCAATACCGGCATAAATATCTTCTGAATTCTCACGGAAAATCACCATATCGGTCAGTTCCGGATTATGTACTGGCGAAGGTACCCCTTCAAACCAGCGCACCGGACGTACACAGACATATAAATCCAGTTCCTGACGTAAAGCCACATTCAAGGAACGAATACCACCACCGACTGGCGTGGTCAGTGGACCTTTAATCGATATCACATAATCGCGCAGTGCTTCGAGAGTTTCTTCAGGCATATAGGTGCCGTAAATTTTGTCAGCTTTTTCACCGCAGTAGACTTCCATCCATTCGATGGAACGCTTCCCGGCGTATGCTTTTTGCACAGCAGCATCTACCACAGTTCGCATTGTTGGTGTAATATCTGCACCAATTCCATCCCCTTCGATAAATGGGATAATTGGATTATTTGGTACGTTGAGTGACAGGTCTGCATTAACGGTAATTTTGGTACCATCCACAGGTACTACGATTTTTTGATATCCCATTATTAGTATTCTCCCGGATGCCGCTGACAAATCTAAAATAATTGCCAATTAGGCAATACTTTCAACTGTTCTTAACGCATAATATTCTAATCCAGATTTGTTGTTTTTGAGATTTATACGGGAAATAACTAAATTTCCCTTTTAAATAAACCTCTACATTTTTTAAATTAATGTAATTATAGAAGTTATTTCCTATGAAAATCGTCATTCTAAACAAACCTTATGACGTCCTCTCCCAATTCCGTGCGGATGAAAAGCACCCAACCATGGCTGATTTTGTCAACGACAAAGATTTACGTCTTGCGGGTCGTTTGGACATGGACTCAGAAGGTCTGGTTTTCCTCACCGATCACGGTGGTCTCAACCAATATATCACCAATCCTGCCAATAAAAAGTTTAAAACTTATATGGTGCAAGTGGAAGGTGATGTGACCGAAGAAGCACTTGAACAGCTTCGTAAAGGCGTTGAACTGAAAGATGGCATGACGCTTCCTGCACGTGCTGAAAAAGTATCTGAACCGGAATGGTTGTGGGAGCGTAATCCTCCTGTACGTTTCCGTGCCTCTGTTCCGACGTCTTGGGTTGAGATTTCAATCTGTGAAGGTCGTAACCGTCAGGTTCGTCGTATGACATCTGCTGTCGGCTTCCCTACACTGCGTTTGATCCGTACCAAAATTGGTGAGATTGATTTGGTTCGTATGGGATTGCAACCGGGTGAAACCAGAGAAATTGAACCATTACTTTATCCAGACTTCCAGAATGTTCCTGCGGAAGAACCATACCGTTCACGCTCTTATGTGAAAAAGCCGGGTGGTACGGGTGGTAAGCCAATGGTTCGCAAGAACAAAGATGGTTCTGTGAAAAAGTCTGGCACCAAACGTATCTGGCAAATGGATGAAAGTGAAAAGCCGCGTCGTAAGACCAATGGCACAACTCGTCCAAATACCAAAGCACCACGTGGTCGCGGCCGCGGTCGTGGCTAAGTTTGAATAGATTCAATCAAGCTCACTTCGGTGGGCTTTTTTTATTACATAACTTAAATATTTTTTTATTTTTCAATCTATTAGAATTAATTAAAGTATTCATTTTAATGTGAGTCTCATGAAAAAAATAATTTTCGCTTTAGCTGCGACTTCCCTTTCAACTTTTGGCTTTGCCAATCCGCTGAGTGTGCATGTACTTAATCAGGAAACCGGCCTACCCTCTGCTAATGTCACGGTCACCCTAGAAGCTCAACAAGGTGAGAAATGGGTCAAGCTCAATGAAGCCAAGACAGACAGTAATGGTCGTATTAAAGAATTTTATCCTAAAGACACCGCGTTACAAAAAGGCGTTTATAAAGTAACGTTTAAAACGAGTGATTGGTTTAAGGCCAATAATCAACGGACGTTCTTCCCTGAAGTGCCGGTAGTTTTTGTGATTGATGGCACGTTGGAGCATTACCATATTCCACTGTTATTAAGTTCTTATGGCTATTCAACGTATCGGGGGAATTGAGTTTATTACTTATCAATCATGTTAGATTCAAGTTCATAAAATGGATGCTTAGATTGATAAATATATGTTTTTAGTAACTTCTTATAGTCTCTTCCATTTTTACTCTGATACTCAATTATAAAATCAGCGTCAACTTCTTTATGCTTATTTAATTCATCTAATTTCGTTTGGTCTAGTTCAAACTTAATATGTTTAACCTCACTAGCTAAAAATTTATTTTCTTTAGCTATAACTGCGTTTTTTTCACCTGATTGTATTTTAAAATCAAACGCATCTTCACCCAAGTTTTCGATTATCAAATATAAGTTCGCATAACAATTAATAGTCATTTCCTTATTTGAAAATACAGTCCTAACTCTAGAACTCAATATAAGAAAACGTGGTTCTAATGTTTTTTGTACTTCTTGTAATTGAATTTTCTGAATTTCACCAAGTTGTTTTTGATATTCAACACTTTCTTTCATTTCCTGGATTTGGAGCTGTAATGCTCTTTCCTGTTGTTCTAATGCTTTTGTATTTTGCTCTAGCTGCTTACCTTGCTGCACATAGCCTAAAATCAGCCATAAGAAAGCGATAGGTGCAACTATACCTGCAAGAAAATCACCTAATTCATTTAAAGATGTTGGATTTTTCAAATCACCAAAAAACCAAAATAGAAAAATTACAGCTAGCCATACAACTGTAATTCCAATGCCACAATTTAAACTTTTCTGATTCATCTTCTAATAATAAAAAAGCCATTCCTAAATATGGGTTTTACCTGCTTTTTCTTATGTGTGCAAACAAGATTTCTGACTCTGCCCTCTTGTCATTCTGACTATCTAATGCTATTTATGATTCATATATTTAATAATTTAAAATAAAACGTATCTTAAAAGGAGTTTTGTAATGGATCAGCAAGTCAGCCAGATGTTTAATCAGGACCGGTTAATTCAGCATCTTGGTGCTCATCTGGTTTCTTATAACCACAATTATGCAAAGATCGAATTAAAGGTGACTGAACAGCATTTACAGGGTCATCAGACCTGTAATGGTGCCGTGATTTTCGCATTGGCAGATGCAGCCTTTGCCATTGCCTGCAATACCGGTGAACATCCGGCAGTCGGTCAACATTGCGGTATTCATTATTTAAAACCGGGCTTGCTTGGCGACACACTGACTGCTATAGCAGAACATAAGGCCAGCAGTGGCCGTAGTGGCATTTATGATATTCAGGTGATGAATCAACATAATCAAATCGTGGCGGAATTCCGCGGAACTTCACGACTGATCATTAAATAGATTTGCTTTCAACATGCACTTCAATAAAAAACCGGTGACGATGCACCGGTTTTTTAAATTAAGAATAATTTCGGATTTAAGCTTTAAGCCATTTCTCGGCTTTAGCTGGATCTTCCACTTTCAGTTCAACTTCGGTCAGTTCAGAACCCGCGGCTTGAACTTCAAAACTCATCAGCTCATCACGACGGAATGCATACACTGTAAAAGTACCTTGCTGTTTTGCATAGCTTTCAACAAGTTTGGTCGTTGCTTTTAAGCCATCAATTGCAATAATGACATCATTGGCAGAAAGGCCAGCGAGTACAGCAGCCCCATCACGACGCGCAGATTGAACTAGAACACCTTCCGGCTTATCTGCCAGTTTTAAACCGAATGGCAAAGACTTGTCATTTTTCAGGCTATAACCTATACCAAACTCAGGGAAAAGCTGATCCAGTGGCAACTCATCTGTGGTATTGATCAAATGATTAATCTGTTCTGACCAATCATCTCCTGTCAGTTCTTTACACAATTCAAAGATCGTTCGTTCATGCACCTGAATACCATTTTGCGCATTTTCATACAAACGGCGCATTAAGGCATCCAGACTTGAACCACGTAAACGCAGCCCCAAATCCAGGCACAGTGCAACTAGACAACCTTTGTTGTAATAGCTAGTACCCGCATTATTCGAGTTTTCATCCTGACGGTAGAATTTCACCCAGGCATCAAAACTGGATTCAGACACTGACTGAATCGCACGTCCCGGATTTTGCAAATAACGGTCAATCTGTGCTTTTAACAAAGCAATATACGATTCCTGATTAATCACGCCACTGCGCAGCAAAATCAAATCATCGTAATAAGAGGTAAAACCTTCAAAGATCCACAATAAAGAAGTATAGCCTTCTCTGTTTAGATCGTAGTTAACGAAGTTTTCAGGACGAATAAACTTTACCAACCATGAATGGAAATATTCATGGCTACATAAGCCCAAGAAACGCTGATAATCTTTCGACGGTTCTTCAGGTTCATTGGCTTTCGGCAAGTCATCACGCGGTGAAATCAGGCTGGTCGAGTTCGGATGCTCCAGACCACCATAGCTATTGCCGGTTGCCATGGTCATAAAGGTATAGTTTGCAAACGGCGCCGAACCAAACATTGAAATTTCTGTGGCACAGATTTTTTCAATATCCTGCTGCATACGCGCCGCATTCATGGCATGTTTACCGGACACCACAAATTCATGTGGAATGCTATTTGCTTCAAAACTGAAACGGGTTTGTTCTGCCAGCTCAAATGGCGCATCAATCAATTCGGCATAGTTTTTGGCTTTGAGCGTGAAACGGCCTTTGACCAGACTTTTAGCTTGCATGCCGGTTGCCAGCTGAAAATGCTTTAATTCATCTGGCAGGAAAATTTCCAGCTCAATTTCTTTATTTTCCTGACCTTCTAGCCCCAGACATGCACAAGCCGGGTTCACGTAGAGACGATTTTGATCCACATACGCACCACGAACGGACAGGTCATAGGCATAGACATCATATTCAACCGTAATCAGTTCATGATCAGTATTGAATAAACGCCATTTGTTCTTTTCAAATTTCTGGATCTGTAACTGGCGCCCATCTTCATCATAGGCTTTGAGCGCTTCAATGTGCTTGGAAAACTCTCGAATCAGATAGCTTCCCGGAATCCAGGTCGGTAATGACAGGACTTGGGTCGGGTCCGCAAGAAAACGAACAGTCACGTGAATAAGATGCTGACGATAATCGTCAAATTCAATTTGATAATGCAACATAATGAACGATATAAAATTAAAATAAATGAGATATAGCTTAGCTTAGCATTTTTTAAGCCAGTATGGTTTAGCTGTCTTATTTGTCTACATTTACGACTAGCTATCTGTATAAAAAAGGCATAGCATGCGTGAAAATTAAATCGTTCAACACCCAGCGGGTTATCAAGGAACACCATTGAAATACATCATCTCACTGATTGCGGTTTTCAGTTTATTTATTTCTGCATTTTCACATGCTGCCCTACTCAATATTGTGCCTGAAAGCGTTGAAGCTGAAGCCTGGACCATTCTGGATTCACAGTCCGGTCAAGTCATTGCAGCGCACAATGCCGACGTTCAGCGTGCTCCGGCTTCGCTGACCAAAATGATGGTGGCTTATATTGCCTTAAAGGAAATTGAGGCCGGGAAATTAAATAAAAATGAAGTTTTAACCGCGACCTCTGTGGTAAAAACCGTGATGTGGGATGAGTCACAGATGTACCTGAAAGAAGGTGATCAGATTTCAGTCGATCAGCTTCTGGCGGGCTTAATTATCATGTCTGCTAATGATGCCGCAGTCACGCTGGCTGAGAAAATTTCGGGTGGTATTCCGCAGTTTGTTGAACGTATGAATCAGGAAGCCAAAGCGCTGGGCATGCAGCATACCAATTTCCAGAATCCGGCCGGCATTACCATGCCTGAGCATTATTCGACTGCCGCCGATTTGGCCAGACTGTCTATGGCGGTGGTGAATGAAACTCCGGATTATCTGTATTATTCCAAGCAGCCAAGCTTTACCTACAATCAGCATTTTCATCGTGCGACCAACCGTGTGCTTCAGGTCGATCCAACCGTAGATGGTTTAAAAACCGGTTTTACCCGTGCGGCAGGCTACAATCTGGCGCTGACAGCCAATCGCGTCACAACAGATTTTGAAATGCCAAATCGTCGTCTGATTGTAGTGGTACTGGGTACTAAAAGTGCCGCAAAACGCGCTGAAGTATCACATAAGCTGATGAATCTGGCTTATACCTATACCCGTAATGAAGTAGCGATCAAAGATCAACAGCTCCTTGCTGAGTTGCCTGTAATTAAATCCACCTTAAAAATGTTTAAGGTGCAAACCAAGCAACCGCAGATTATTACCACTTCTTTATATGATCAGGGCTACAGTATTGACCTGAACCAGTTTGATCAGGCAAATCAGCGTGTCATGCTAAATACAGGTGATGGCGTTTTAAAAAGTATCGAGCCACTACAGGAAACCCAGACCCATATCAATGTTGAAGTGAAAGCATCTGAACTCATTGCACCCTTGGCCACCATGATGCCTTTGGCGACCATTCAGGTTTATCAGAATAATCAGTTGATTCGCACCATTCAGATTGAAGATCATGTCGAAATTGAAGAAGCCAATCTGTTTCAGAAATTCTTTAGCTGGCTACAAGGCTTATTTAGTTTGTTTTCAGACAATACGCGAAGCGTAAAGCTTTATCCTTTAGATAGATAATAGCGCTAAATCTCAAGTAATTTCCCTTTAAGCTAGAAGATCTACTCGCTGATCTTCTAGCAGATTTCCCGCCTATTAATCTCACCCTCCCATTGCTTTCTCAAAGCAGCAACACTTACCCGCCCTCACAGAATTGCTACGTTTTGTAATTTGTATAACAATTTTAATCAAGACGAGTTTTAGCGCATGCCATAGTATATTTTCTCTCTATTTCTCTTATTTTTATTAAAAAAATAAACAGGTTAATCATATATGACAGCACATAAGATCGTGATTGTGGGTGGTGGTGCCGGTGGTCTGGAACTGGCGACTCAGCTGGGTGAGAGCTTGGGTAAAAGCGGTAAAGCCCAGATTATTCTGGTCGATCAAAAACTGACGCACATCTGGAAACCGCTGCTGCATGAAGTTGCTGCGGGCACCTTAAATCCACATGAAGAAGAAACCAATTATTTTGCCCATTCAGCTACACATCATTATGAATTTGTCTTGGGCACATTCACCGGTCTGGATCGCGAAGCTAAACAGATTGTGGTCGAAACAGAATATTTCTCCAAAAAATCCCAATCCAAGAAAAAACAGCGCATTGACTATGACACCCTGGTACTGGCCTTGGGTTCTACCTCGAATGACTTTAATACCGAAGGCGTCAAACAGTTCTGTCATTTTCTCGACAGCCGTCCACAAGCTGATATCTTTCAACAGGATCTGTTGCATCTCTACCTGAATGCTCAACATGAAGCTTCGAGCCGTGAACTGAATATCGCGATTATTGGCGCCGGAGCAACCGGAGTAGAACTGGCAGCTGAACTGGTGGAAGCCAAACACAATTTCTTTAAATATGGCTTAAACAAAGTTGACCCGAAGAAAGTCAAAATCACCTTAATTGAAGCGGCAGATCGCATTCTGACTGCACTCTCGCCGAAAGTTGCTGAACATACCATGCAACAGCTGGAAAAATTCGGTATTGAAGTTTTGACCAGTCACCGCGTAGCCAAAGTTGATGAAGACAAGATTTATTTTGCAGATGGCTCAAGCCTGGATGCCGAGATTAAAGTCTGGGCTGCCGGGATTAAAGCACCTGAAGTCTTGGCACAACTGCAAGACATGGAAAAGGACAATATTAACCGCCTGAAAGTCTATTCCACCCTGCAAACTAAATCTGACCCAGACATTTTTGCTTTCGGTGACTGTGCTCACTGCCAACCTGCTGCAGATGAACCCGTCTTGGGCCCACGCGCTCAAGTCGCTAGCCAACAGGCCAATTTTCTGGCCAATGCCCTGAAAGCACGGATCAATGGAGAAAACTATTTACCGATGTTTAAATTTTCCGACAAAGGCTCACTGATTTCCTTAAGCCAGAATAAAGCCGTCGGGGAACTACTCGGTCAGGTCAATGTGCAAGGCTTTGTTGCTAAATCGATGTACGTTTCCTTATACCGAATCCATCAGGCGACCATTCATGGTTATGCACATGCCGGCATTCTCACGGCAAAAGATTTTGTTACACGAAAAATTTCTCCAAAGCTGAAATTGCATTGAAATTCCAGAATTTGGCCCAATCAATGAAAAAATCGTCAACAAAATTGTCAAATTGCGTTTTTTTGCTAATTTTAGTCTACAAAAATGCAATTTCACTTTATGATGTACCCTTAAAAAATTGAATGGATCAATTAACATGACTGCTATTGCAAATAACCTCGTGGTTTCTTTCCACTACACATTGACTAACGCAGAGGGTGAAACTCTCGACCAATCTCAAGGTGAACCACTTGCCTATTTGCACGGTGCAGGTAACATCATCCCAGGTTTAGAAAATGCGTTAGAAGGCAAAACTGTAGGTGAAAAATTCACTGTAAACGTTCCTGCTGCTGAAGGTTATGGCGAATACAATCCTGACCTCGTTCAAGAAGTTCCTGCGCAAATGTTCCAAGGCGTAGACAACATTCAAGCAGGCATGCAGTTCCAAGCTCAAACTGATGACGGCGTGCAAATCGTAACTGTTAAAGCAGTTGAAGGCGACAATGTTGTTGTTGACGCTAACTTCCCACTTGCTGGTCAAGACCTGACTTTTGAAGTTGAAATCGTATCTGTTCGTGAAGCTTCTCAAGAAGAATTAGATCACGGCCACGTACACGGTGTAGGCGGTCACCAACACTAAGATCTTTTGATCTCGAGTGAAAAAAGGCAAAGTCTGACTTTGCCTTTTTTATTGCCTGAAAATAGCCCGCAGAATATTAACCATCCAATTAGCTATAAAAAAAGCAGAGCCATTGCCCTGCCTTTTCAATCCGATCTAGCTTTCCTTTTAAAGGAGGATCATCAAATTATCTGTTCTGGTTATAAATCTGCATAGCGGCTGGCAGATTTTGACGCATTGCGGCAATACGTTGGCTGCTTGATGGGTGGGTCGATAAGAACGCCACACCGCTGCTGCTTTGCTTACTCATTTTTTCCCACAGGGTAATGGCTGCATTCGGGTTATAGCCAGCACGCGCCATCAGCATTAAACCACCTTGGTCAGCACGGCTTTCCAGATTACGCGAGTATGGCAAGCCAATACCGATCTGACTACCTAATTGTGCTGCTGCAGCGCCACCTTGACCTACACCTGCTGCATTTAAGCCAATACCCAAGGCCAGATCAGTCAGGGCTTGAGCACCGATTTTCTGCTTAGAATGCTCTTCTAAGGCATGCACCATTTCATGCCCCATAATCGCTGCAATTTCAGCATCGGTCAGATTCAGCTTCGTCACGATACCAGTATAGAATACAACCTTACCACCTGGTGCAACAAAGGCGTTGACCTGATCAGATTTGAGCACAGCCAATTGCCACTGGAATGCTGTACCAGTTTGATTCATCTGGTTAGCAATTGGCTTCAAACGGTTAAATACATTATTAATCCGTTTATAGGTGGCTGAACTGGTATCCAGTTGACCTTTATTGCGCGCATCATTGACCATGGCATTATAGCTTTGGCTCGCGGATGCATTTAAGGTCGCAGAATCGGCCCCAGCAATATCGGCAATGGTGGTACAACCTGATAATGTGACGACTGTAGCAGCCGCCATACTCAATAAAAGTTTATTCTTCATTATAATTTACTCCGCCTTGACTCAAGGGCAATTTACATTGTAAAAATTATAAGTGAAAGCGTGCAGCAGCTAAACGTTTAATTTATTCATCTTCTTATAAATTATGTAATTTTTAAGCCAAATACTGTATCGCCAACCAATAAATCAGACAAATAATATTGAGGCCCAAGTAAACCTGACTCAGTGGTTTTATTTTCTGTTCAAGTATTTCATCTTTACGTTTGAAATATAAAAAAGCATTTTGCAATAAAATAATAGGCACTAAAACACAGGCAATAATGACACTCAGACCAATCAGTGCCGCATAAATCACCTCGGGATTTTGGGTTTGCGCACGAATAATCATCATGGCAATTGTTGGCGCCCCGCCCATCGCGAATAACAATGAATAAAACATGGTCGCCGATATATTTTTTTGCATCCTGCTGCTCATTTTTCTTTCTTTATATACCACTATGTTAAAGCACATCACGCTACATTACCGATGCAACTTTAGTCTTGAAATACCTGCATAAATTCAGCATATAAAAAAACCCATCCGGAGATGGGTTTTTATCATTCAAGCTTTAATCAAATAAAGATTAAGCATCAAACGGGTGACGAAGAACAATGGTTTCTTCACGGTCTGGACCTGTTGAAATGATGTCGATTGGACATTCAATCAATTGCTCAAGACGTTTTACATAGTTCAATGCAGCTTCTGGCAACTGATCCAGTGATTTCGCACCAAAAGTTGACTCAGACCAGCCTGGCATAGTCTCGTAAATCGGTTTTAAAGTTTCGAATGCAAGCGCATCAGAAGAACCGACACAACCAGAATCTGCAGCTTCATAACCCACACAGATTTTCACTTCTTCTAAACCGTCAAGAACGTCAAGTTTAGTCAGGCAAATACCAGAAAGTGAGTTTACATCAACTGAACGGCGTAGAATTTCAGCATCGAACCAGCCACAACGACGTTGACGGCCAGTAGAGGCACCAAATTCATTACCAATCGTACCGAGGTGTTTACCAATCGCATCACCTGTGTCATTTGCAGCGTCATACACCAACTCAGTTGGGAATGGGCCAGCACCTACACGCGTTGTGTACGCTTTAGTAATACCCAGTACATAGTCAAGGTGCAAAGGACCCAGACCTGAACCAGAGCTTACGCCACCAGCAGTGGTATTCGAAGAAGTTACATATGGATATGTACCGTGGTCAACGTCAAGAAGTGAACCTTGCGCACCTTCGAACATGATATTGTCACCGTTTTTACGGTAGTTATGCAATTCAGTGGTCACGTCCACAACCAGTGGCGCAACAACTTTACGCCATTCGTCGCACAGTGCCAGCACGTCTTCCAGTTTAACTGCTTCAACACCGTAGTATTCAGTCAGCTGGAAGTTATGGTAGTCCAGAAGTTCAGTCAGCTGAGCAGTAAGATGTTCACCACCACGTACCAGGTCAGCAACACGTACTGCACGACGCGCTACTTTGTCTTCGTATGCAGGACCGATACCACGACCTGTCGTACCAATCTTCGCATTACCACGTTTTTTCTCACGCGCCTGATCAAGTGCGATGTGGTTCGGAAGAATCAATGGACAGTTAGGAGAAATGCGTAAACGTTCTTTAACAGGAACGCCTTCTTTTTCAAGAATGTCCATCTCTTTGATGAGCGCTTCAGGAGAAAGAACAACACCGTTACCAATTAAGCACAATACGTTTTCACGTAAAATACCTGATGGAATGAGGTGTAAGACAGTTTTCTTACCACCAACCACAAGAGTGTGACCTGCGTTATGTCCGCCTTGATAACGAACTACCGCTGCCGCTTGATCTGTGAGCAGGTCGACGATTTTACCTTTACCTTCGTCGCCCCATTGGGTACCAAGTACCACAACATTCTTGCCCATAATAGCCTCATTACATCATGCTGTTAAAGTTGAAAGCCCCGCTCAGCGACATGAACACTGAGCCAAGCAGTTAAATCGTTTTGACTGTCCACTCACCATTCGCATTCACCAGCTGGTGCGTTGCATATGGAATCGAGTTTAAATCATCATTACCCAGTAACTGAATTACACTTAAGCCTTGTGCACGAATGTTCTGAATCGCATTCAGAAGTTCTGCATCAGTGCCTTTAGGTGCAACCACGACCTGTACCGCATCAAACTGACCTGCGCTTAAAGCATATAAGTCACAAGAGAAACCGGTTGCCGGACGGGCACGGCCAAAATGTTCACCAATGCCATCATAACGGCCACCTTGTGCCAGTGCAGCTGCACGGTTCGGTGCATAGACTGCATACATCAGGCCAGTATGATAATGGTATGAACGTAATTCAACCACATCAATACCAATACTCAAGTTTGGCCAACGGGTTTGAACTTCATCTTTGGTGGTTTGCAAGACATTAAAAGCTTGCGTGAATGCTGGATTCGCCAACACTTCAGCACTTAAATGCGCTTGTAATGCATCCAGGTCGCTGGCATAGCGTCCAAGGGCATAAAAATCCTGACCAAATTTGAGGTCTGCCGTGAATTCTTCTAATTCTGGCAAAGCCTTGCGCTGGTATAAATCAGATAATTGCTGTTCAGCGACTTTGTTCAAGCCTGCCTGAGCCACCAGACTGCGGAATAAACCTACATGACCTAAGTCCAGATGGATACCATCTGCCAGACCTGTCTCCTGAATCAGACTGATCATCAAGTCGACCATTTCCACATCGGCATCGATGCTGTCTGAACCAAATAGCTCTGCACCCAACTGTAGTGGTGCACGTGAGGTATTAAAGCCGCGAGGCTTGGTATGCAGAACGGTTCCTGCATAGCAATAACGTGCCACACCTTCCACTGGATGTACATGCGCATCAATACGAGCCACTTGTGGTGTCATATCGGCACGCACACCAAGCAAACGACCAGAAAGCTGATCGATGACTTTAAAAGTGGCTAAGTCTAAATCTTGATTCGATTCTGAGAGAGAAGATAGAGATTCGATGTATTCAATGAATGGCGTGTACACCAGCTGATAACCTCGAGATGCAAGGAAATCCAGTGATTTACGGCGCAGACTTTCAATAACTTGCGCTTGTTCTGGTAATACATCAGCTACACCATCAGGTAATAACCATGTCTCTGAAATGGGCATGTTGTAAACCTAAATTCTTGTCAGCGCGGAACGAATCCGCATAAAAAAATCGGGAGCACACCCGATTTCTCCTAGTCTAGCACGATAGTTTTGGCTGTGCATCGCAAATTTTATAATTTTCGCTACCTGATGAAATCAACAACAATTGTGTCAACTATCAGCGTTTTAATGCACATTCAAAACAAATAGCATGAAAAAATCAGGCATTAAACCAAAGGCAATGCAGTGGTACTTTTGACCGTTTGCAATGGAATTTCAGTTTTTACACTTTGAATGCAGGGAATTTGGGTTAAATGGTGAATCTGAAATTTACGATAAGCATCCAGATCAGCCACTACAATTCTTAGAAAGAAATCACAATCGCCCGCCATTAACTGGCACTCGACCACCTCTGGCATTTCCTTGATCGCTTCGACAAATTGATCGACCACGGCAGCCTCTTGAGACTTGAGCCAGACACGTGCAAACACACTCATCGCCAAATTGACCTTTTGCGGATTCAGCAGCGCGACATATTGCTCAATCACACCATCATCTTCCAGCTGTTTCACCCGTCTTAAACAGGGTGATGGCGACAAGCCAATTAATTGAGCCAGTTCATTATTTTGCAGTTTTCCATTCATTTGCAGCTCATGCAAAATGCGTTTATCTATTTGATCCATATTTATACTTTGGCATTTAAAACCCTTTAAATTCAATTTAGCGCAATTTAATTTTAAATAAAACGTAAATCTCTTTCATTACAACAGCAACTAGCCAGAATATCGCCATAAAATATGGTCTAGTTTTGCAGTACCCAGGTCATTTCCATGCTTTTGTTCAGACAAAGCACCGCAGCGGTGGTTGTCCCTACCGATTTCAGCGAATTTCAACGTGGCATGAAAGATTCTATCCCCATGCTTTTGGGAATTATCCCCTTTGCGCTGGTGCTGGGTGCGACGGCGGTACAGAAGAATTTCAGCTTGCTCGAAGTGCCATTACTGACCGGTTTGAACTTTGCCGGCGGTTCTGAATTTGCCATTCTGGAAGTCTGGAGCAGTCCACCAAATTTACTCATGCTGATGTTCATTACCTTTCTGGTAAATAGCCGGCATCTGTTGATGGGCGCCAGTTTGGTGCCGTCTTTAAAGCATCTTCCGAATCTTAAAGTTTTTCCGGCGCTGTTTTTTATGGTCGATGAAAGCTGGGCACTCGGTCTGGCTGATGCACAAAGGAAACAGGCGCAACTGGGTTATCGTGCTGCTTTTAGCATGCCTTATTATGCTGGCCTGTGTTTTTGCCTGTACTTGATGTGGGTCGGATTTACCACACTCGGCGCCATGCTTGGGCCTGTATTAGGCGACATCAACCGTTTTGGTTTTGATATGGCCTTTCCTGCTGTATTTCTGGTGTTACTAAGAAGTATGTGGAAAGGTTTTGAGGCTGCCCGGCCATGGCTGGTCAGTTTAGTCTGTGCGGCTTTGGCTTATTTATATTTACCTGCGGGCTGGTATGTGCCGATTGGTGCCTTGTCTGGAATCGCTTCGGCATTTTTCCTGATTCAAGAAGATCAAACATGATCCAGATGAGCACCTTGGTGGCCATTCTCCTGATTGCTGCGACCACCTATTTAACCCGGATCTTGGGCTATGTCTTATTAAAAAATAAAACGCTGACACAGCGCCAGCGTAAAATTCTGGAAGTAGTCCCCGGCTGCGTGCTGATTTCAGTGATTGCACCCTATTTTGTACGCGACCATCCTGCAGACCTGATCGCCTTGGCTTTAACGCTATTTGCCGCTACACGTTTTGGATTATTACCGACCGTCGCCATCAGTATGGTTTCTGCTGCAATTTTAAGAATTTTAATAATCTAACGCTAGAAAAACCCCTTTAAATGATCTCTAAAGGGGTTTTGTTTATTTCTGTGGATCAACCACTTTGGTCAGCAAACTGACCAGTTCGGCATTTTGCAATTCAACCTGCTGAAGTTTGGCTGTGGTCTGATCCAGCACTTCCTGCTGCACATGCATTTTTTTGGCTAGATCCTGCATGATTTCCAGGGTCTTTTTTAAATTTTCTTCCAGATGCACGATTTTTTCTTCGACTGGCACGCCTTCCACGCTACGTGGCTCATCACTCTGATTAAACTGCAGCCAGATCAGAAAAATTACCGCCAAAGTCAGCAGTATAATAAATCCCCAAACCACCATCATGTGCTTGCTCTTATTTCATTTTATTGTCTTTATCTTAACGAAAAATGCTGCAGATAACGTAAATAATTCAGCCTCAATTCCTGATTTTCGATCAATTACCGGCAAATTCTCTTAAAACATGGCTTGCAGAATATTTACAGGCAAGAAAAAAGCACCGTATCTCGGTGCTTTTGAGGTTTAGATAACCCGAACTTAATGAAATGATTCACATAAATCCAGCAGACGGTTGGCATAGCCCCACTCGTTATCGTACCAGGCAAAGACTTTGGCTTGATGCCCAACGACTAGAGTCTGGGTCAAATCCACAATCAATGAATATGGGGAATGATTAAAATCACTCGATACCAATGGCTCATCTGTCACGGCCATAATTTCCGCAAAATCCTGCTGGGCAGCCTTGATCAGCACTTCATTCAGCTTGTGATCGGTAATCGGCGACTGGGAGACAAACGTTAAATCAATCGCGGCCACATTAATGGTCGGCACCCGAATTGAATAACCATCAATACGATCTTCCATTTTTGGCATGACACGCTTTAAGGCACCGAGTGCGCTCGAAGTCGTAGGAATGATGTTATGGCCTGAAGCACGTGCACGACGCAAATCACGATGCGCATGATCCAGTACCGACTGATCCGCCGTTACAGCATGGATTTCAGTCATCAGGGCGCTAGTGATGCCAAAAGCATCATCGACAATTTTGACCAGTGGCACCAAAGCCTGTGTAGTACAAGAAACACTGGAAATGATCTGGTCCGATGCTTTGACTTCATGATGATTGACACCATAGACAATCGCGGCATCGACCGTATCAAAAGGTGCTGCGCCGATAATCACACGTTTCGCCCCTGCTCCAATATGCTGGGTCGCGGCTTCACGAGAACGGAACAGTCCAGTACATTCAAGCACTACATCTACCGCCAAGTTTTGCCAAGGCAACTTAGCCGGCTGCGACTCACACAAAACCTGTACTTTTAATGCAGCATCTTGATAGCTGATATGCATATAGATATGTTCAGTATCATAGCTGAGATCCACCTGCCCCGGAAAACGGCCATGGGTCGAGTCATATTTAAACAGGTGAATCAGGGTTTCAACATCGGCAATATCGTTAATGGCAACGATTTCAAAATTAAAATCTTTCGGGTTTTCAAACCATGCACGCAGTACATTCCGTCCAATACGCCCAAATCCATTGATTGCCACTCGTTGCATGACTCGACCTTTTATATGCCTATTTTAAAACTCTTCTATGTTAAAGGATTTCTGGCGCCGTACATTAAAAAACTTCAGTGAAAATACTGATTTTCGATTATTTTATTTCTGATCCATCTGTCTGTATCTGGGTCATTTAAAATTCCAGTTATTTTTAATGTGATGGATATCCACGAATTCTACTGTGGGAAAATTCAATTTAATTATTCAGCGAAAAACCTGAGTAAATAAATCCTTCGCAATTGGTTTTAAAATGATTGGTGCCTACTGCTTTTTCCGTTATAATTTGGCGTTTTAAATTTTTAAGCCCCGCATTGCAGCAGAGCTCTTGTATGCTTGTCAGACTGTGGTGTTTTAGCCAAATCGGAAATTATGGAGTGACTTGGTTGTGAGTACTCGTTTTATGACATCAGCTGAAATTCGTGAAGCATTTTTGCGTTACTTTGAATCGCAAGGGCATACACGTGTCGCGTCGAGTTCTCTAGTACCTGCCAATGACCCAACTTTGCTGTTCACCAATGCTGGTATGAACCAGTTTAAAGATTGCTTCTTAGGTCTAGAAAAACGCGATTATGTACGTGCAGTGTCATCACAAAAATGCGTGCGCGCAGGTGGTAAGCACAACGACTTGGACAATGTAGGTTATACAGCACGTCACCACACTTTCTTTGAAATGTTGGGTAACTTCTCCTTTGGTGATTACTTCAAACGTGATGCGATCAAATTTGCCTGGGACTTTTTGACTAACGAAGAATGGCTTGGTCTTCCTAAAGATAAACTCTATGCAACCGTTTACCACACCGATGATGAAGCCTTTGACATCTGGAACAAAGAAATCGGTCTAGACGCTTCGCGCATTATTCGTATTGGTGACAACAAAGGCGGTCAATACGCATCAGATAACTTCTGGGCAATGGGTGACACCGGTCCTTGTGGTCCATGTTCTGAAATCTTCTTTGACCATGGCGATCATATCTGGGGTGGCTTACCGGGTTCTCCTGAAGAAGATGGCGACCGTTTCATTGAAATCTGGAACAACGTTTTCATGCAGTTCAACCGTACTGCGGATGGCGTATTACACCCTCTTCCAGCGCCTTCTGTGGATACAGGTATGGGCTTGGAGCGTATTTCAGCTGTTCTTCAGCACGTTAACTCAAACTACGAAATCGACCTGTTCCAGCACTTGCTAAAAGCTGCTGCTGAAATTATTGGTTTAGATACGTCTGAACTTGAAGCAAAAGCACAAGCAGAAAACAAACCAGTTGAATACCCTGCTTCACTTAAAGTTGTTGCTGACCATGCACGTTCATGCTGCTTCCTGATTGCTGATGGCGTAAACCCATCGAACGAAGGTCGTGGCTATGTATTGCGTCGTATCATTCGTCGTGCAGTACGTCACGGTAACAAACTAGGTGCGACTGGTTCGTTCTTCCACAAAATGTTGAAGCCACTGATTGAAGTGATGGGTGCAGCATATCCTGAACTTGCAGCCAACCAGGCACGTATCGAAGCGCAACTTCTGAAAGAAGAAGAGCAATTTGCTAAAACACTTGAGCAAGGTCTGAAATTGCTTGAAGGCGAATTGGCGCAGTTAAAAGGTTCTGTAATTCCGGGCGAAGTAGTATTTAAACTTTACGATACTTACGGTTTCCCGACTGACTTGACTGCTGACATCGCACGTGAACGTGACTTAACCATTGATGAAGCTGGTTTCGAAACTGAAATGGCTGCACAGCGTCAACGCGCACGTGATGCAGGCAAATTCGCAATCGACTATAATTCTGTTGTGAAAGTCGAAGGTGAAACTCAGTTTGAAGGTTACGATGCAACTGCGGGTCAAGGTCAAATCATCGCAATCTACAAAGATGGCGAGCAAGTTGACGAAGTGGTTGAAGGCGACGAAGCACTGATCGTACTTAACCAAACACCTTTCTACGCAGAAAGCGGTGGTCAAATCGGTGATACAGGACTCTTCAAAAACGATACTGGTATTTTCGAAGTTCAAGATACCAAGAAATCTGGTGGTGCATTTGTACACCAAGGTATCGTGACTATGGGTAACTTGAAAGTTACTCAAAATGTAGAAGCAACGGTTAAAGCAGACATTCGTGCAGCAACGGCACGTAACCACTCTGCGACTCACCTGCTACATGCTGCATTACGTCAAATTTTAGGTTCACATGTACAGCAAAAAGGTTCATTGGTTGCATCTGACGTGTTACGTTTTGACTTTGCCAACGACCAGCCTGTAAGCTTTGAACAGCTGCAAGAAATTGAACGCTTGGTCAATGCTGAAGTGATTGCCAATACTGCGGTGTCTACTGAACTTCTGGATATCGAGTCTGCGAAGGCTAAAGGCGCGATGATGCTGTTTGGCGAGAAATACGGTGACGAAGTACGTGTACTGTCTATGGGTTCAGTGATTGAAGAGAAAAACTTCTCAATCGAACTTTGCGGTGGTATTCACGTAAAACGTACCGGTGATATCGGTCTGTTCAAAATCACCTCTGAAGGTGGTGTGGCAGCCGGTGTACGTCGTATTGAAGCAGTAACAGGCACGAAAGCAGTTGAAGTTGCGCAAAAAGCCGATCGCGATATCAATACGATTAACGGTTTGCTCAAAGCGCAAAAAGACCAGACTTTAGAAAAAGTTGAAGCGTTGGTTGATACTGCATCAAGCTTGCAGAAACAGATTGAACAACTCAATCAAAAACTTGCTAGCCTGCAAGCCGGTGAACTTCTAAGCCAAGTTCAAAGCATTGCAGGTCGTGCAACCTTGATTACAACTGTTGAAAACATGGATGCGAAAGCACTTCGCAACCTGCACGACGGTGTGAAATCAAAATTAGAAAATGCAGTGATTGTTCTGGCAGGTGTAGAGGGTGACAAGGTGAGCTTGATCGCATCTGTAGCAAAAGACTTTACTGCTTCTATTAAAGCAGGTGACATCATCAAACATTTAGCGACTGAGCTAGGTGGTAAAGGTGGTGGTAAACCTGACTTGGCACAAGGTGGCGCGCCACTTAACGAGAAGTTTGCTCCAGTGATGGCAGATTTAACTGCCTGGCTTGCAGCAAAATAAAACTTCAATTTTGTGTAACTGACCCTGATAGGTACATCAGGGTCATGGCTTATATGGAACAACTATGGCATTAATCGTTCAAAAATATGGCGGTACCTCTATGGGTACTCCCGAGCGCATTTTAAATGTTGCTCGTCGTGTAAAGCGCTGGCATGACCACGGCCACAAGGTAGTGGTAGTGGTATCAGCAATGAGTGGCGAAACCAATCGTCTACTTGCTTTAGCGAAGGCCATTACCGAAACCCCTGACCCACGTGAACTAGACCAAATGGTATCTACGGGTGAACAGGTTACGATTTCTATGTTAGCAATGGCGCTGAACTCAATTGGAGTTGAAGCAAAATCACTAACAGGTCGCCAGGTTGGCATGAAAACCGACAGCTCATTCAATAAGGCACGTATCGAATCCATTGATACTGAAGTCCTGAACTCAAATCTGGATGCAGGCCGCGTACTTGTCGTTGCCGGTTTCCAGGGTTTTGATGAACATGGCAATACCACCACTTTAGGGCGTGGCGGTTCTGATACTTCAGGTGTTGCAATTGCCGCCGCACTCAAAGCAGATGAATGCCAGATTTATACCGACGTTGACGGTGTATATACCACCGATCCACGTGTTGCACCAAAAGCAAAAAAAGTTGATCGTATTTCATTTGAAGAAATGCTTGAGATGGCGTCACTCGGTTCTAAAGTCCTGCAAATTCGTTCAGTTGAATTTGCTGGTAAATACCAGGTGCCTTTACGCGTATTATCAAGCTTCGACAATGACAACGATGGCGCATTCGACGAAGAGTTTAAGCAAAACGTTGGTACACTTATTACGACTGAATTGGAAGACAACATGGAACAGCCAATTATCTCCGGTATCGCATTTAACCGTGACGAAGCAAAATTAACTATTTTAGGTGTGCCTGACGAACCAGGTATTGCTTCTAAAATTTTGTGCCCGATTGGTGATGCCAATGTTGAAGTGGATATGATTATCCAGAACGTTGAAGAAGATGGTACAACTGATTTCACTTTTACTGTGAACCGTGGCGAATTAAATAAAGCCAAAGCCATTCTTGAAGCGACTGCTCAAGAAATTGGTGCGCGTGAAGTTGCGACCCGTTCAGATATCGTAAAAGTATCGATTGTGGGTGTAGGTATGCGTTCTCATGCAGGTGTAGCGAGCAAAATGTTTACAGCATTGGCAGATGAAGGCATCAACATCCTGATGATCTCGACGTCTGAAATCAAGATTTCTGTGATCATTGAAGAAAATTATCTTGAACTTGCTGTTCGTTCATTGCATACCGCATTCGGTTTAGACCGTGAACAAGGCGAATCTAGCGTACGCGCTTAATCGTTAAGACAGAATATTGTCATTGTTTGACAGTATTTTATAAAAGTCTACAAAAATGCAGAGCCACTATAGTTTTTTTTATAGTGGCTCTGTTATATTAAGCCTGAGGATTTTTAACCAGCTGAGATAGATTAAAATCTTTCACCCAGATGACAGAATTTCTATCCAGATCTTATTTTGTAATTTTTGGTTGTGCTTTTTGTTTTACATTCAATAGATTGCAGGTTTTGCATTTTGCAAGGAGAAAAACATGCTGATTCTGACTCGACGCGTCGGGGAAACTTTAATGATTGGTGATCAAGTCAGTGTGACTGTGCTTGGTGTAAAAGGTAACCAGGTTCGTATCGGGGTAAATGCTCCGAAAGAAGTCTCTGTGCACCGTGAAGAGATTTACCAGCGTATCCAGCATGAACGTGCAATGCATGAACATCTTCAACATATCGATCAAGATTACCAACCTTCTTATGAAGATGACAGCCAGACACAAAATAACTTTAATCGTTAATGTTTGTGCGAAGAATAAAGCGGCTTTTGAGCCGCTTTAAATTTGTCCGCATTTTATATAAAAATATTAAATACTTAGATACTTTAAATAAAACTTAAAGTTCTGCACCCTGCTGTAATGCTGCAATCACCTTTTTCACTGGCCCAAAACTGCGGCGATGCTCATCAATGACACCATGCAAGGCAATTGCTTCAAAATGTGCTTTGGTCGGATAACCCTTGTGCTTGGCAAAACCAAATTGCGGATGCTTCTGATCCATCTCGATCATCTGATGGTCACGGGTTACTTTCGCCAGAATACTGGCTGCTGAAATTTCAGCATGCAGTGCATCACCACCCACCACGGCATCACAGCTCATGCGAAGGCCTTGAGGGACTTTATTGCCATCGACTAGTACATGCTCTGGTTGAACTGGCAAAGCTTCTACAGCACGACGCATGGCCAGCAAAGAAGCTTGCAAAATATTATGTTCATCAATCTCTGCCGCAGAAGCCTCAGCAATGGCCCATGCCAGCGCTTTTTCCTGAATCTCGATAAAAAGTTTTTCACGCTTCTTTTCAGTGAGTTTTTTAGAATCATTTAAACCCTCAATCGGGTTGTTCGGATCCAAAATAACTGCCGCAGCGACCACCGAACCCACTAATGGCCCACGCCCTGCTTCATCTACACCAGCAATCTTCATGTCTATTTTTCCATAAAAATAGGCTGAACCAGTCAGCCTATTTCAATTTAATCTTGGCTTAGTTTACAGCTTCAGCTACACAAGCGTTAATGGTTTTTGCAACCACATTGCCGACAATCGTCGCACGTGCTGCCGGGTCAATCGCTGCAGTCGCCAAATCTACCGCTGTTACGCTTTGGGGTGCTTTTTCGCTGACACAGCCACAAATTTCAGTCTGGATATTCTCCTTTTGGGTCGTAGTCATTAGACGTGTAGCTGTTTGCCATGCTGGAATATTATTCAGCTCAGTCGTACATTTTGCATTGATCGCGATTTTAAGCGCAGCCCCACCCAGCTGTTGAGTCGTGGTTTGCGTTTCAGGGCTGCCTGTTGTTGCACAAGCCGATAAAACCAAAGTAAGCGGAGCAAGTGCAGCCAATAATTTTTTCACAGATCTGTTCCTTGTTTATTCATATATGAAGCGTGACGCTATTGTGCCGAAATTCACCTGAATAAGAAATCTATAAATCATCCTGAATGTTTAATCTGCACCCAGCCATTTCAATAGATGTTGCATGAAAGCCACCATAGCGTTGCAGATTTGGAATTGCTGAGTTGATTCGCCCTTTGCTAAGGTGCATTCATCTTTGAGGGCAATCGAAAATCACATGGAAAAAGTACAATATTACACGCGCACGGCACAATGGCTGCACTGGATCATGGCAGTTATCTTTATTGCGGCCTGGCTGATTGGTTTTTATAGTGGGAATTTTTTAAGTTATGAAGTCGATGGCAGCTTTAAAGGCGATGTCATCACCCTGCATAAAAATATCGCCACCACCATTATTTTCCTGCTGGTTGTGCGAATTTTCTGGCGTTATACTCATCCTGCCCCTGAACTACCGGACACTATGTCACCCCGGATGAAAACTTTGGCACATGCAGGTCATCTGGCTTTGTATTTCATGCTGATTGCCCTACCTGTCACGGGCTGTTTATATAGCTGGAGTCTGGGCTATCCAGCACCAGTGCTGTATTTATTTAACTTGCCGGCACTGATTGCAGAAAATCCGGCTGTAACCGCAATCGTAAAACCCCTACATATCTGGCTTTCCTGGACAGTTGGCTTACTTTTAGTTGGACATATTGCTGCAGCACTGAAACATCATTTTATCGATAAAGATCACGTACTCAACAGCATGACGCGACAATCCAAATCTTCTAAAAAATAATCTGCAAAACCCCACAATCAGCTTTCATTGCAAAGCTGATTTTATTTTAAGAACTCGGTCATGCAGCCTTTCAGACTGTTTGCAATAGCCTGTTGAGTGAGTTTTGACTTTACTTCTTCATCCAGAGTTGCTTTCAATAAATTGCTTGCCGGAATATCCTTGAGTGCATGCTCACCTACACATGAACAGACATTCTGTTCAAGTTCAGCTTTATTTTTGTCCTGCATAAAATAGGTCGAGGCAGTCCAGAATTTAGATGCTTTCAATTCTTTTGCACATTGGTATTCAATCACGGGTTTTAAAGTACGCTGTGTCAAAGTCATATCCGCATTTGAGCAGGCAGATATCAACACGGTACTGAGGAGCAGAATTACGCTTTTCAATTTCATATCCATCTATAAAAACAAAGGCAGAGCGAACCCTGCCTGTTATTTAAAAACTTAAACCAGGGCACGGATCTGGTTGATCCATTGCTCTTTTTCAGCATCGGTAATAAAAGAGGCTTCAAATGAGTTAATGGCCAACTGCTTGAGTTCCTCATTGCTTAAATCCAGTGCTTCAGCAATGGCAATAAAATTGTCATTCATATAACCACCAAAATAAGATGGATCATCTGAATTGACTGTAACGTGCACGCCTTGTTGCAAGAGGCGACGGATATTATGCTGCTGCATATCATCCACGACGCAGAGTTTCAGGTTTGACAATGGGCAAACTGTCAGTGGCATCTTTTCTGCGATCAGGCGCTGCATTAACTCCGGATCTTCTTCCGAACGAACCCCATGATCAATACGATTCACTTTCAGCAAATCTAAAGTTTCCCAGACATAAGCTGCCGGACCTTCCTCACCTGCATGTGCTACAACCAAGAAACCTGCTTCACGCGCTTTAGCAAAGACACGTTCAAACTTTGAAGGTGGATGCCCGACTTCACTTGAATCCAGACCGACCGCAATAATCTGGTCTTTATAAGGTAAGGCCTGTTCCAGTGTTGCAAATGCAGCATCTTCACTTAAATGACGCAAGAAACACATAATCAGATGTGAACTGATACCAAGTTTAGTTTTGGCATCATCACAGGCTTTTTGCAAGCCGTTGATCACGGTTGCAAAAGCAACGCCACGATCGGTATGGGTCTGTGGATCAAAGAACATTTCAGTATGCACGACCCGGTCTTCAGCACATTTCTCAAAATACGCCCACGCCAGATCATAAAAATCCTGTTCATGAATTAATACAGCAGCGCCGGCATAATAAATATCCAGGAACGACTGAAGATTATGAAAGTTATAGGCCTGTTTAACTTCTTCAACAGATTTATACGGGATGGCAATTTTATTACGCTGAGCGATCGCAAACATTAGCTCAGGCTCAAAAGTGCCCTCAATATGAACATGAAGCTCGGCCTTTGGCAAAGCTCGAATCAACTCAAGACGGTTCATCGCTTCTCCTCATGAAACCTAAAATAATAAAAAAAGGGTGCAAACTGAGTTTACACCCTTTCCAAATCTAGAAAAATTAGCCGCCAAATAGTGCGAATTTAAGCGTCCATAGTACTGCAATAATCCAGACCATATACGGTACAGTTGATGCCTTACCGGTTAACAATTTGATCAGTGCATAGCTGATGAAGCCCATCGCAATACCATCAGCAATTGAATAGGTAAATGGCATAAATACAATGGTTAAAAATGCAGGAACTGCTTCTGTAATATCTTCCCAGTCAATATGCACGATACCTTGAATCATTAAGACACCAACAAATAACAGCGCTGGCGCTGTTGCAAAGCTTGGTACAGACTGTGCCAATGGTGCAAGGAACAAACAGGCAACAAACAGGATACCGACTACAACAGCAGTTAGACCTGTACGGCCACCGGCTGCTACGCCTGCAGAAGATTCAATGTATGGCGTAGTTGAAGATGTACCCAGCGCTGCACCTGCAACAATTGCAGAAGAGTCCGCAAAAAGTGCTTTTTTTAAACGCGGCAGTTTGCCATCTTTCAACAAGCCTGCACGGTGTGAAACACCTACAAGCGTACCGGTTGAGTCGAATAAATCGACCAGGAAGAAGACAAAAATCACGCCAATTAAACTGGCAGTGAACAGACCTTCAAAGCTCATTTGCATAAATGTGGGTGCAATCGATGGCACTGCGCCAACCACACCTTTAAATTCACTCAGACCCAATGCTGCTGAAATACCGGTTAACACCAAAATACTGATGATGATCGCACCACGCACTTTAAAGTGATGCATCACAACAACCAGAAGGAAACCAAATAATGCAAGCAAAACCGATGGTTGTTTTAAATCGCCCAAACCTACCAACGTAGCAGGATTATCCACAATCAGGCCGGCATTTTTCAAAGCAATCAGCGCAAGGAATAAGCCAATACCACCACCGATGGCCAGTTTCAGCGACATTGGAATCGCATTGACAATGGCTTCACGGATTTTGAACATGCTGATCGCAATAAACACAAGACCGGAGATAAACACAGCCCCGAGTGCTGTTTGCCAAGGCACACCCATTCCCAAACAGACGGAATAGGTAAAGAAGGCATTTAAGCCCATGCCTGGTGCAAGTGCAATTGGATAATTTGCAATCAAGCCCATGACTAAACAGCCAATCGCGGCTGCAAGACAGGTTGCTACAAAGACAGCCCCATGATCCATCCCCGTTTCGGACAAAATCATCGGATTGACAATAATGATGTAACACATCGTTAAGAATGTTGTCACACCAGCAAGAACTTCTGTACGGAAACTGGTTTTGTTTTCACTCAGTTTAAACAGACGTTCAAGCATACTTTCTGAAGATGGATTAGGAGTCGTCATGACCTAGCCCCTATTGAGTAAACTTTATGCTTTAAGCAAGCCGTCAAATAAATGAAATTTTATAAAAAAATTCATCAATTTTAAGGATGTGTTAGCAACGAATATGCCAGCATAGCCATTTGACGGGTTAAAATGTTGGAACAGCTTACAGCCCCAGGGCTATGCTATAAAAACCCAAAAAAAATCTAAACAAAAAAGCTGCATAACCTTTATGCAGCTTTATTTTCTCGATTTAAATCAAATGCTTAACAAGATGAATTCTGCTTCATCCTGATCGTTGGCAAATTATAACACATTGATTTCTTATTGCTTATTTGATTTTACACTTTATTAGAAATTAATATATTCCAGGTGAATATTTAAAAAATTTTATTATATTTATTATGGTTTTAATTTTATTAATCCAGCCCAATTGGCGGGAGGAAGATATATAACCTGCTTAATGTCGATGCCGATTGGATTCCAGCAATTTGCTTGAATCACGTCCATCGTTCAAGACATGACGGATCTTTTCATATTTTCTGATTTCTGACTGTTTATGGACACAAAATCCTAATAAACTGATCATTAAGGCAAAAACAGGGATAGCATATATTTTCATTTTTATTATGCTGCTTTGTAACACTATGCAATTATGCTAACAAAAAACCTAACAAACTTGTGACATAGTTTACATTTAACCCGATAGAAGGCATTTATTTATCTTCTAAAGATTAATTTTATGTCGTTTTATTTATTAATACTTAATTAATTTATAATTCTTTTTTTCAAAAAATCGATACTATTAAAAATTCTTTCAAATAAACAATAAATAATTGAATTTAATATATTTTTAAAAATCTCTAAAAGAAGTTTATTCAAAATTAAAATATGTAGATAAATGAAATCTAACCTATTCAATAGAACTTATTTCGGTTTATTTTATCGGCCTTTTCCAAGAATGCTCAACTTTAATTTTTAAAATAAAATGATCTAAATAAGGGAGATTTTGCGAGGGATTTCAAAGTGTTTAACGATATTTTTTATTTTTAACTATCTTGAAGTTTTCATTATGCAGTTCATCCACACTTCACTCATCATAGAGTCAAATCGTTGAACACTATTTAAGAACCTAACCATGATAAAGACATCCCAATATCCGGCATACATATCCTCATGCTGGATACTGGGAATCATCTCATTTATGCACTCAGTTGTTCATCACGCTTGAACACCAGTTCTCCTTTGAGTGAACTGTCTGCATCAAAATAATAGCCATTAGTATTAAAAGCTTTTAGCCCCTCTATACGATCAATTTTATTTTCAATCATAAAACGCGCCATGAGACCGCGTGCTTTTTTGGCATAGAAACTAATCACTTTATATTTGCCATTTTTCTGATCCAGAAATACCGGCTTGATAATGTCTGCCTGAATTTTGCGCTCGTTGACTGATTTGTAATATTCATCAGAAGCAATATTCACCAGAATTTCAGAATTTGCTGCGGTTAAATCCTGATTAATCAGATCAGTAATGTGATGAGCCCAGAACTCATATAGATTATGCCCACGGGAATTGGCTAACTTGGTTCCCATTTCCAGACGGTACGGCATCATTAGATCCAAAGGACGTAAGAGTCCATATAATCCAGACAACATGCGTAAACGGTCTTGTGCATAGTGCAGATCTTCATGTTTCAAACTATAAGCATCCAGACCTGTATAGACATCGCCTTTAAATGCAAAAATCGCCTGACGGGCATTGGCTAAATTAAAATCTGGCTGCCAGTCATTAAAACGTGCGGTATTTAAACTGGCAATCTTTTCACTGACACTCATTAAGCTGGAAATTTCTGTTGCAGAAAGTGTGCGACAAACTTTGATCAAGTCCTGTGAATGTTCTAATAATCTCGCTTGAGTAAATTGGTCAGTCGGTAATGGAGTATCGTAATCGAGAGTTTTGGCTGGAGAAATTAAAGCGAGCATGGCAACCTGGTCAAAAAATGATTAATTAAACTATATCAGTCTGCTTATTTTAATTCCAATTCATGTTTTTATTCACCATAATCGTTAAAATGCACGATTCTCCTGTTAATCATCGGTTTTTATATGCCCGAGCAAATTTTTCTTCAAGGGCCTGCGGGTCAGATTGAAGTTTTTGTGGATTATCCTCAGGGTGAAGTGAAAGGATTCGCGGTAGTTTGTCACCCCCATCCATTGCAAGGCGGTACACCACAACATAAGGTCCCGGTTTTACTGGCACAAATGTATTTGGAGCGTGGCTGTATTGTGTATCGTCCAAGTTTCCGTGGTTCTGGTCAAAGTGAAGGTATACACGACGAGGGCTTCGGTGAAACAGATGATGTATTAGAAGTCATTCGGTTCGCTCGCAACCAGCATATTGCCCTGCCTTTTTATGCAGGCGGTTTTAGTTTTGGTGCGCATGTCATGGCAAAAAGCTATGCAGCCTTACCCGTAGAACTGCAACCAAAGCAAACCATTTTATGTGGTCTGCCGACTGCAACAGTTGCCGGTATTCGTCATTATGTGACGCCCGCCATTAAAGGCGACATTCTGTTCATTCATGGCGAAGCCGATGAAGTGACTTTGCTCTCAGATATGATTGAATGGGCAAAGCCACAACGCCATTTAGTGACCGTATTACCTGGTGCCAATCATTTCTTTACCGGCTATTTAAAGCAATTACGGATCGCAATGACCCGGTACTTAGCGCTTGGCTGAATAAAAAAACCCATCATCTGATGGGTTTTTTTGTTAAAAGACAAAATTTTCTGCAAGAATTTCATACATCACAGCCCGATATTTAGGCTTATCGATGTAACGGATAATTTTTCCGCCCAAGCGTTCTGCAATTTTACGGCTAGCCCAGTTTTCTTCTGCTACCGGGTAGCTTAAGACTTGAATCCCTAATGTATTGAAAGCATAGACCACAACACAATGCACTGCCTCATGTCCATAATGATGACCATGCGCAGTTTCACGGATCCAAATACCGACTTCAGGTATTTCATCATGAAGTCGATGCAAACCACATAGTCCAATAAATTCTTGTGTTTCAATATGACGGATCACAAATACATATTCTTTATGATCGGTCATATTTTCCAGCCAATTTTTCCAGACTGTTGTAAATTCCTGTTCAGATTCTGGTGCATCCCACGCCATAAAACGTGTCAAACTCGGCGTAATTGAAGCATAAGTTTCTTTGGCATCGGCTGATTTAAAACAATTCAGGATCAAGCGTTTACTTTGCAGTGTAGGCAAAGCTGATTGAGTCTGTTGAATTAGCTCTTCCATTCAAACTCGCTAAAGCGTTCCTGCTCTTTTAGAGAGGTTTCCACTGCCTGTGCAAGCTGATTAAGCAAACTTCTTTCGGTGATACGATCCAGCCAGTCCTGTTCTTCTTCAGGATATGAGGCAATCTCACAGACCAGATGCCCTTGTTCATCTCTGGTTTCGCAACTCACTGATAAAGGCAGCGCATGTTCTTCTACGCTGACGGCAACCTGAGCACCACTTTGGCTTAAGGTCTGAAAACCGTATTTACCTAATTTTTCGGCAAGTAAATGTGCTACATATTCCTGGGTTTCTTGACCATCCCGTGGTGTTTGGCTCTGGGTATTGGCCATGAATTTTAATTTTCGCATCGCTACTTCCAAATGGCTTTTTTCTTATATGGGTTTAGCATAAGCAATATAAACAAAACAGCCAAGCAAAAGCTTGGCTGTTTCACATAATTTTAAAAATTATTCTGATACTTGAATTGGCAGTCCTGCGATTGAGGTCAATTCTGTGAAGGTCGGGAAACTGGTTGCGACCGTTTCGGTTCCGACAATCTTGATCTGCTCCGAATTACGCAAACCGGCAATCGAAAAACTCATCGCGATACGGTGATCGTGATGCGATTCAATTTCACCACCCGTAAAGATTGGCAACCAGTCACCGGACTTACCCTTACCTTCAATGATGATGCCATCTTCAGTTGGGGTACAGTCGATGCCCATGGTTTGAAGACCATCTGCCATGACCTGAATACGATCCGATTCTTTCACGCGAAGCTCGGCAGCACCGGTCAAAATTGTCTGACCTTCAGCACATGCAGCGGCAATGAATAGCGCCGGGAATTCATCAATTGCTAATGGCACCTGATCTTCCGGCATATGAATCCCTTTTAATGTACGTGTACCACGAATACGGATATCAGCAATCGGTTCACCGCCTGCAATACGCTCGTTTTCAACTGTAATGTCCGCACCCATTTGCTTGAGGATTTCGATCACACCAGTACGGGTCGGGTTAATGCCTACCGCTTCAAGGGTGACGTCCGAATTTTCAGTAATGGCCGCACCCACCATAAAGAAGGCTGCTGAAGAAATATCTGAAGGCACTTGAATGTTGGTACCCACTAACTTGCCGCCACCTTGCAGGGAAATTCGGTTGCCTTCTGTTTTCACTTCATAACCAAATGCACGCAGCATACGTTCAGTATGGTCGCGTGTTGGTTCTGGTTCAGTCACCGAAGTTTCACCTTCCGCCCATAGACCTGCAAGTAGAATCCCTGATTTCACCTGAGCAGAGGCCATTGGCAAATCGTACTGAATCCCTTTAAGGTTTTGATTGCCGGTAATGGATACAGGTGGTGTACCGCGTTCACCTGTGGTCTGGATCTGCGCGCCCATTTCACGTAAAGGCTTGGCAATACGCTCCATTGGACGCTTGGATAAAGATGCGTCACCAGTCATGACTGAATCAAATTTCTGTGCTGCTAGCATACCCGACAGCAAACGCATTGAAGTGCCTGAGTTGCCCATATAAATGGCAGACTGCGGCGCTTTTAAGCCTTGCATGCCAACACCATGAATGGTGACTTCACCATTTTTAGGGCCTTCAATGCTGACACCCATATCACGGAAAGCTTGCAGTGTCGCTAAAGCATCTTCACCTTCCAGAAAGCCGGTCACATGCGTGGTGCCTTCAGCAATCGCACCAAACATGATCGAGCGATGTGACACAGATTTGTCACCTGGCACGGTAAATTTACCCTGAAATTTCTTGGCACCCGGCTGAATGGTAAATTGTTGTGTCACTTTATTTTTCTCCATGAAAGGTTTCTTGGCGAGCATATGGTTGAAATGCTGGCGAGCTGCCTGCGCATGACCCAATAAGCCCATCAATGCGTGGGAATCTTCATCTTCAATCAATTTGCGAATAATCGCGAGCTGCTGTTCAAAGCCATCAACAGCATTCAGAACTGCTTTTTTGTTGGCAAAAAAGATGTCATGCCACATTTGTGGATCGCTAGCGGCAATTCGCGAGAAATCCCGGAAGCCACCGGCAGCATAACGAAATATATCTAAATTGTCTTCACGCTTGGCCAATTGCTCAACCAAGTTGAATGCCATGAGATGCGGAAGATGACTGGTATGCGCCAGCACTTCATCGTGCTTGTCGACATCCATACAAATCACTTCGGCTTTCGCCGCTTGCCACAGCTGAATCAGTTTATCGACGGCCCAGCCTGCACTACTTGGCAGTGGCGTCAAAATCACCTTATGATTGGCAAATAAATCGACTTTTCCTGCATGTACACCAGTATGTTCTGCACCTGCAATCGGATGGCCCGGTACAAAACCTTCAGGTAGTGCATCGCCAAAGACTGCTTTCGCTGCATCGACTACATTGCCTTTAGTACTACCGACATCAGTGATAATGGTATTGGCAGATAAATAAGGCTTGATGGCTTCCAGCACCTTTTGCGTGGCACGCACCGGTAATGCAAGCACTACCAGATCAGCACCTTTGACCGCTTCCACAGGATCTGCATAGCCTTCGGAAATCAGGCCAAGAGATTTAGCATCTTCCAAAGTCTTTTGTGAACGTGTCGATGCAACAATGTCATTGGCCAAATGCTCAGCTCGAATGACACGCGCCAGACTTGAACCAATCAGTCCAAGCCCGATAAATGCAACTTTTTCAAACAGTGGCTGCGACATGGTTTAAGCTTTTGCCTCTAAACCGAGTACTTTAGCCAATGCGCTTAAGAATTTCGCATTTTCTGCTTCAGTACCAATCGATACACGAATGTGATTAGAAATACCGACCGGACGCACAATCACCCCTTGCTTAAGCAAACCATTGAAGGTTGCTGATGGGTCTGCTTGTACATCTACCAGAATAAAGTTGGTACGTGAAGGCACATAGTTAAGACCCAAAGCCTTAAAACCGGTTTCAAGTTGCGCCATACCGGCTTTATTCACTTCACGAGAACGCGCGATAAAATCTTCATCTTTCAGTGCAGCCACCGCAGCCACCATCGCTAAATGGTTTACATTAAATGGCTGACGAATACGGTTCAGATAATCCGTCACTTCTACTGAAGCCAGAGCAAAACCAACACGTAGTGCAGCCAAACCATAGCACTTCGACAAAGTACGGCTAACGATCAGGTTTGGATATTGCGCGAGGAATTTCAAGCTGTTGAAGTTTTCCGGGAAATATTCCACATAGGCTTCATCCAGAACCACGATGACATTGGCAGGAACTTTTTGCATGAACGCTTCAAATTCAGCTTCTTCAAACCAGGTTCCTGTTGGATTATTCGGGTTTGCAATGAAGACGAGTTTGGTATTGTCTTGAATTGCAGCCGCCATTGCTTCCAAGTCATGCGAAAAGCCTTTAGCTGGCACTTCAATCGCTTGTGCATTAATGGCTTGAGTCACCAATGCATAAACTGCAAAAGCATGCTGGCTATACACCACCGAATCATTTTCTGAAACGAATGCGCGGGCAAACATTTCCAGTAAGTCGTTTGAACCATTCCCCAAGGTAATCTGATCGTGATTAAAACCAAACTGGGCCTTGATCTGATCTTTCAGGATAAAACCACCACCATCCGGATAACGGCCAATTTCAGAAATTTCCGCAGCGACCGCTTCTTTGACTTTATCTGAACAACCCAGCGGATTTTCATTTGAAGCCAGTTTGACGATATCGGTAAGACCCAACTCGCGCTCAAGTTCACTGATCGGTTTACCCGGTTGATATGGCTTTAATTTTGAGATGCCTGAATTGGCTGGAACAAACGACATTTTAGACTTCCAATTTTAGGTATAAAACAGTGGTCAGCACCCTCGCCCTGACCACGTATAGCTGACTTAAAGTACAGCTGCAGGATATGAACCGAGCACGCGAACTTCTTTAACCAAAGGACGAATTTCTTCAATGGCTGCTTTCACATGTTCCTGCTCAATATGGCCTTCAAGATCAATAAAGAACACATAAGCCCATTTTTCAGGAAGTGCAGGACGGGTTTCAATACTGGTCAGACTGATATTATGCTTGGCAAATGGCGCCAGAATTTCCAGCAAAGCCCCGGCACGATCATGTGCTGAAATCAGCAATGAAGTCTTATCATTACCACTTTGCGGCACTTTTTCACGACCAATCACCAGGAAGCGTGTGGTATTTTCCGGATTGTCCTCGATATTGCTATGCATGATTTCGAGATCATAAATACTCGCGGCAATTTCAGAGGCAATCGCGGCAGAATGCCATTCATTACGAATACGGCGTGCTGCTTCGGCATTGGAACTTAAAGCGACACGTTCCACACCTGGATAATGCGCATCCAGCCACTTACGGCATTGGGCCAAAGTCTGCTGATGTGCATAAATCTGTTTAATGCTGTCTTTAAGTGTATTGTCAGAAATCAGGAACTGATGGTGAATCGGTAATTCAACTTCACCAATCACATTCAGGTTCGAGGTTTTAAAACAGTCCAAAGTATGGTTGACCACACCTTCAGAGGAATTTTCTACCGGCACCAGACCATAATGGGCACTGCCCGCTTCCACGTCACGGAAAACTTCATCAATGGTCGGTAAAGGACGAACCACAGCATCATGACCAAAGTGCTTGAGTACCGCAGAATGGGTATAAGTCCCGACTGGGCCAAGGAAAGCAATGCTTTGCGGCGCTTCGAGTGCCAGACAGGCCGACATGATTTCACGGAACAGACGTGCCATGGTGGTATCAGATAATGGCCCTTCATTACGTTCCATGACATTACGCAAAACCTGAGCTTCACGTTCTGGACGGTAAAACAGCGGATTCTCTTCTGAAGCAAACTTTGCTTTTGCCACAGCTTCAGCCAAACGTGCCCGACGGTTAATCAATTGCTGAATTTGCTGATCAACAGAATCGATATCTTCACGAATTTTTGCCAAATCAAGAGAAGTCGTGGTGTTTTGATCGTCGTTGATCATTGTTCTGTCGCCCTTCATAAACCTTATCTGTTCAGTATAACAATAGTGAGCTTTCAAATGTTACGCAATATGACATTGGTAGATTAAGTCTTAAAAACATACAGTTGATTTTAACCGTCCATCGCCTTTAGTCATATGTGGTAACATTTACTTCAGCTTTCTTGCTTGATTTACATTATTAAATTGTAAACTTCGCCTATCCATATTAACTGATTTTAAGGAAGTTGAAATATCACTATTTCTTAATCTATATAGCGGTTTTAAGCATAAGAAAATTAAAATAATTGCTTTTCAAACGTCATGTTTGAACCATTCATATCTAAGATAGATTTCACAATAAAATGCACACTCTACAATCCCATTTTTATCGACTTCTCTTTGATTTCACTTATTTTTTACATTAAATCAATACTCACTTACAAAGCAGAGACGATTTTTTAACCAATCATAGATAGTCTAACTTAAAACAAGCGTTTGGGTGTCAGTCATGCCAAAAAGAATAGCTGTACTTTTGACGAATAATTTTGAAGATCAGGAATATCTTGAACCCGTTGCAGCCTTGCTGGCTGCCAAGCATAGCATCTGTAATATTGAACTAAATGCAGGTAAAGTGGTCTATGGGCTGCATGGCTGTTCTGCAGTGACGATTGACCGGGGCATCGAACAAATCAGTATTGATGATTTTGATGCCTTGCTGATTCCTGGTGGTGAATCTGCAGTTTCTTTATCTACCGATCTCCGGGTGCTGCAGTTTATTCAGGCTTTTAATCAAGCCAAGAAAACCATCTTTAGTTTATGTGATGCATCATTATTACTGTGCGAAGCAGATGTGCTGAAAAATCGAATTATTACCAGCATTCGCGCGCATGCCAGTCGCGTACAACGTGCCGGTGGAACGTATTATGATGCAGAACTGGTAAATGACAATAATCAGTTGATTTCATCGCGTCTACCCAATGATTTACCCATTTTTATTCATGAATGTTTGGATGTCTTAAAAGCATAAAGTCTTAAAAAATATTTCCCATCTTGGCTATGTTCTCCCCTATAAAAAAGAGTCCTTCGGGACTCTTTTTTATGGTTGAGCTATTAACGCCCTAACAGACCGCGGGCCACAATCTCCTTCATGATTTCATTGGTACCCCCATAAATCCGCTGGATCCGCGCATCAACGAAGAAACGTGAAATTGGATATTCAGTCATATAGCCATAACCCCCAAATAATTGCAGGAGATTATCCGCGATTTTCATCTGCATATCGGTAGAAAAGCTCTTCAATGCCGCTGCAGTTTCTACATCCAGTTTCCCTTGCATATAAAGCTCAAGATTCTGGTTATAAAATGCTGCGGTCGCCAATTCATCAATTTTCGCTTGCGCAAGCACAAAACGGGTATTCTGGAATTGACCAATCGCCTGACCAAAAGCCTGACGCTCTTTCACATATTGTGTGGTCACATCGATCGAGCCACGAATGGCGCCTAGAGCGGTGGCAGCGATGGCGGTACGCTCACGTGGCAATTCCTGCATCAGGTAAGCAAATCCCTGTCCCGGCTGACCCAGTAATTGGTCCTTTGGCACTTTAACATTGTCGAAGAACAGTTCAGACGTATCCTGAGCATGCAGACCAATCTTGTCCAGATTAGTGCCTTTTTTAAAGCCTTCCAGATGGGTATCGACCAGCAGCAATGAAACGCCTTTAGCTCGGGCTTGAGGATCGGTTTTGACCGCAAGCACCACCAAGTCAGCATGCTGACCATTGGAAATGAAGGTTTTTGAGCCATTTAACAGATAATATTCATCCTGCAAGATGGCACTAGTACGCATGGCTTGCAAATCTGAACCTGCACCTGGCTCGGTCATGCCAATCGCACCGACCACTTCACCGGTGACCATTTTTGGTAACCAGTATTTTTTCTGTTCTTCAGTACCAATATGCAGGATATACGGTGCTGCAATATCGGAATGACAAGACAGACCTGTGGCGATAGCACTGTATCCGGCACGTGCAGATTCTTCGATCAGCATCAAGGAATAATCGGTCGGCACCCCATAGCCACCATATTCTTCTGGAACATCGACACACAAGAAGCCATTTTCACCGAGTGCATTCCAGACTGAACGCGGCATCAGACCTTCACGTTCCCACTGGTCGTAGTACGGTGCGACATGTTCGTTCATAAAGCGTTTAAAATTATCGCGGAATAATTCTAGATCGGCATCGTAGGCAAGCATTCTATTGTCCTTGTTGTTTATCATTTTAGTTTCCTTTTCACAGACTATCGACTTTCCTGCTCCCTGTCATGTGCCGGCATTCATCTTTTTACTAACTTCACAGTCAATAAAAAAGGGAAGCCGAAGCTTCCCTTTTAGACATGAAAGACAGACTCAAAATTAGTGAGCGTTATTGCCTTCTTGCGCCATTTTTTCATCAATTTCTGCAGGATTTGCTAAAGCATAGTTCAGCTTGTCCATATCTAACTGGCCAACCCATTTCGCAACCACTAAAGTCGCCAAAGAGTTACCAACCAGATTGGTCAAGGCACGAGCTTCAGACATGAAACGGTCAATACCGAGAATCAAGGCCAGACCTGCAACAGGAATATTACCTACGGCAGCCAAGGTTGCCGCCATCACAATAAAGCCTGAACCAGTCACACCTGCCGCACCCTTAGATGAGATCAGAAGTACCAGAAGCAGGGTAATTTGATGAGACAAATCAAGTTGCGTATTGGTCGCTTGTGCAATGAAGATCGCAGCCATCGTCAAGTAAATCGACGTACCATCCAGGTTAAATGAGTAACCAGTTGGAATCACCAGACCTACTACCGACTTCTCGGCACCGGCAAGTTCCAGTTTCTTCAACATACGTGGTAATACTGACTCTGAAGATGACGTCCCCAGTACAATCAGAAGTTCTTCGCGAATCAGGCGGATCATCTTCATGATGCTGAAACCTGCGAAACGCGCAATTGAGCCCAATACAATGAAAATAAACAGTACGCAGGTGATATAGAAACAAATGATCAACTGTGCCAGCTGAGCAAGAGAACCAATACCATATTTACCAATGGTAAATGCCATCGCACCAAATGCACCGATTGGAGCAAGTTTCATCACCATGTTCACGATGTTGAAGAATACATGTGAAATCTGGTCGATGAGTTTCAGGACTGGCTTGCCTTGATCACCTAGCTTATGCAGTGCAAAACCAAAGATGATCGCGAACAATAGAACCTGCAGGATTTCGCCTTCCGCAAATGCGCCCACAACCGTATTTGGAATAATGTTCATCAGGAAGTCGATAGTCGATTGTGACTCACCTGAAGCAACATATTTACTGATGCCACTAGTATCCAGTGAAGCAGGATCAACGTTCATGCCCACACCAGGCTTCACGATGTTAATCACGACCAGACCGATGACCAAAGCAATCGTAGATACGATCTCGAAGTAAAGTAAAGCAACACCACCAGTTTTACCCACTGATTTCATGCTTTCCATACCTGCAATACCGCTCACTACGGTACAGAAAATTACAGGTGCAATGATCATTTTAATCAGACGGATAAATGCATCACCAAGCGGTTTAAGCTGTTCGCCCAAGCCAGGGACATGTTGTTCTACGCCATTGATAATTTGCGTACCACTAGGCGAAAAATGCCCGACCAGAATACCTGCGATAATGGCCACAATCACTTGAAAATACAGTGACTTATAAATTGGTTGTTTCGCCATAATAAATCTACTTGAACGATATCAAAAATAAGAAAGACCATTTTGAGAAATATACTGACCTCTTCATCCCTTCTCTGGGTGAACCGGATCAAATCTCAAAAGGCCCAAGAGAATGTTCAAAATGATAATCAGCCATGCATTGAATCTGACACTCAGTATCAGAGCAAAGTATTAAATGGGAGAAAGAGATTAAGAAAAATTAAACAGACTCTAAAAATTGCCTAAATTTTACCGAATATTCATACTAAATGTGCATAACTTATTATGTGCTTGTTTGCTTTTTAATCAATATTGGATTAGACATTAGTCGATAATCAGATTTAACTGATTGTTTTACGTATACTGAAAGGTTTATGGATTTTCATCCTCTCCCTTGACATTAATATTTTCTGCAAGCTGTAAAAAGTTATGAATACCAAAAGAAATATTTATAAAGATTTCGAACATCCCTTTGCCCAATATGTACGCATTGTGGGTAAAGGGAAAAATGGCGCCCGCTCTCTCTGCTATGATGAAGCCTATCAAGCCTTCAGTATGATTTTGAAAAATGAAGTGCTGGATGTGCAGTTAGGTGCATTCTTGATGTTATTGCGGGTCAAGGAAGAATCTGTAGATGAGTTGGCCGGTTTTGTACAGGCGACACGTGACCAGCTGAGTTTCAAAAAACTGGATGTCGATCTGGACTGGTCTTCATATGCGGGCAAGCGCAAGCATTATCCATGGTTTATTCTGGCAGCCCTGACACTGGCCAAGCATGGTTATAATATTGTGATGCATGGTGCCTCGGGCCATACCATGAACCGCGTTTACACCGAACAGGTGCTGACTTACTTAGGCTATCCAATCTGTCAAAATGATGCCGAGGTTGAACAGCAACTTCTACAACAGCATTTTGCTTACATACCGTTAGAAGTAATTTCTCCGATTCTTGCAGACTTGATTGCGCTGCGTAATGTCATGGGCTTACGCTCCCCAATTCATACCCTGGCGCGTCTGATCAATCCCTTTAATGCCAAAGCGACCCTGCAAGCCATTTTCCATCCAGCATATCGTGGTTCGCATCAGCAAGCAGCTTTCCGCTTGGGCTATAAAAATAGTGCCGTGATTAAAGGTGAAGGGGGCGAATTCGAGCGTAATCCGGATGCCAAAACGCTCATCTGTGGCATTAAAGATGGCCTGCTCTATGAGCATGAATTGCCAAAGCTCACTGACAACCGCAGTCCAATTGAAGAAGAACTGGATCTGGCGCTATTTAAGGCTGTCTGGGACGGTCAGCAAAGCCATGATTATGGCGAGATTGCAGTGATAGAAACTATGGGCATTGCGCTATATACCATGGGCGTGTGTGACAGCTTTGAAGCTGCGATGCAAAAAGCCAAAATCTTATGGGCGAATCGCCACACGGTTTAATCTTTATAGTATAAAGAAAAAAAGCATTGTTAATCACTTAACAATGCTTTTTTTAATTGTATTGCTATTGGCTGGGAATTAAGCCTTAAACAAAACGAATCGGCTTGAATTCAGGTTCATTCTTGTGATGATCATCATCACACTCTTCACCCTCTTCTTTAGTACCGCGATCGATATAACCGCTGCGCTCATTTTCAGGCAGGTTTTTCATTTCCCAGGCATACACTGCCTGCATACAGGTCTGACGTTGTTCTGGTGTCAAGGCTACACCGTTTGGCCACTTTCCAATTTCGACTGCTGTTCTTAGGCGTTCAACAATCTCAGGATTGAGTACGGCAAGCATTTGTTCAATATTCATGATTTAATCCTGCTTAAAATAATCAAAGTCCTGATTCCACCCCAGTTTGGTTCGACAGGCATTATAAAAGTCATAACCCGGTGGATGCAGAAGATTCAGTTTAAAGGGATGCTTGCGAATATGGACGCTATCACCCACATTCAAAGACACACTGTGTTGTCCATCCGCACTAACCATCGGCAGTACGCGATTTTCACGAATCAGTAATTTAATTTCACTATGTCCACCGACCACAATCGGGCGTGAAGACAAGGTATGCGGATGCATCGGTACCAAGGCAATCGCATCCATACTTGGATGTACAATCGGGCCACCACCAGAAAGCGCATAAGCCGTAGAACCAGTCGGCGTAGAGACTATCAGGCCATCGCTGTGCTGACGATAGACATATTGTCCATCAATATTCAGTTCAAAATCGATCATATGTACCGATTTCCCTGAATGTAGCACCACATCATTCAGGGCAATGGCATCGTAAATCACTTCGCCTTTGGAGCGAATTTCGACTTCGAGTAAAAAGCGTCGCTCAGTCTGAAAGTCACCCTTTAATACTTGATCCAGCTTGAAGATCACTTCGGTCGGCTTGATATCCGTTAAAAAACCCAGACGACCACGGTTAACCCCGATCACTGGGGTATTGTACTTGACCAAGGCACGTGCTGCATGTAATAGCGAGCCGTCGCCGCCCACGACAATCACCAGATCCACCACCTCACCCAACAAGGCACGACTGACGGTTTGGGTATTTTGATAGGGAACAAGTTCAGCTGTCGCTGCATCAAAAACTGGATGTAGGCCTAAATTGAGAAGATGATCGTGAATAAGGCATAAGGTTTCAACCACCGACGATTTATCAGGACGTCCTATTAACCCGATATTTCGAAAGGTCTTATGGGAAATTTGCACCAGTGTCGTCGCTCCGCTACGAATCCTGCTTATCATAACATTAAGCTATACCTGGATGACAATTTATAACAGTGCTTCATAGGTAGGAAATTATTTGAAATATATTCGAATTAAGGAGAAATTGTGGGGTTTCATTTTAATTTTAAGCGCATTTCTTGATTAAATATTGCAAAATAATGAAAAGCTTCGCATGATTAGCACAATTTCACAGGATCTTATAAGTATTTATGAAATCTGAACGTGGCATGGGGTTTCTTGCCTTAATTTTTTCCATTATCGTCATTTCTATCTTTGTAGCATTTAGTATCTATTTGATTAGATTAGACAATATTGTACGCGACAAGTTTGAAGGTCAGCGCTGGGATATTCCGGCCAAGGTCTTTGCACGTCCGATGGAAGTGTATGTGAATGCCCCAGTCAGCCTGCAGGATTTCCAACAAGAATTAAAATCACTCGGTTATAAAAATTCGGATAGTTATACCAAATCAGGCAGCTTTGTCACCACGGGTAATACCCTGTATGTGCATACACGCGGCTTTGATTTTGGTGACCGGGTTGAACCGGAACAAATATTAAAAGTCAGTTTCAGCGATGAACAGATTGCAGAAGTCAGCGCGACCAAACCCTCTTCAAGCGGGATTGCGCGTTTAGAACCTTTATTAATAGGCGGGATTTATCCGCAGCATAACGAAGACCGTGTGCTGATCAAGCTAAATAAAGTGCCTAAGCCCTTGATCGAAGCGCTGATCGCGACTGAAGACCGCAAGTTCTATGAGCATCATGGGGTTTCACCGCGTGGTATTGCACGTGCCGTGGTCAGCAATATTACCGGTGGTAAACGTCAGGGTGGCTCAACCTTGACCCAGCAATTGGTTAAAAATTTCTATTTAACCCCTGAGCGCACCTTAAAACGTAAAGTGAATGAAGCCTTTATGGCGATGCTGATTGAATTACATTATGACAAGAATGAAATTCTGGAAGCTTATCTGAATGAGGTGAATCTGGGCCAGAATGGTAACTATTCCATTAATGGTTATGGTCTGGCATCGCAGTTTTATTTTGGCCTGCCACTGCGTGAACTGAATATTTCCCAGCAAGCATTTCTGGTGGGTTTAGTCCAAGGTCCGAGTCTATATAACCCATGGCGCAATCCTGAAAGTGCGAAAAAACGCCGTGATATCGTCCTAAATAATATGCTGGTGATGGGCTATCTGACTCAGGAACAATATGAAAAAGAAACCGCACGTCCGTTAAATGTCATTTCAAAACCGACTTTAGGCCCTGCCCGCTTCCCGGATTTTCTGGATATTGTACGTCGTCAATTACGCACAGATTATCAGGAAACCGATCTGACCAATCAGGGTCTGCGAATTTTCACTACTTTAGATCCTTTGGCCCAAACCAGAATTCAGGACAGCTTTAAAGAGACGGTGGCGCGTTTAAGCAAATCCAATCCGGGTCGCCTGAAAGATTTACAGGGTGCGGTATTGGTATCGCATCCGGAAAATGGTGAGCTGGTGGCCGCAGTAGGTTCTACTCAAGATTTTACCGGCTTTAACCGTGCAGTCGATGCCAAGCGTCAAGTCGGTTCCCTGCTAAAACCGGTGATCTACCTGAGTGCCCTGGAATCGAACCGTTATCACTGGGCAAGCCCAATTGAAGACAGTGAAATCAGCATCAAGAGTGATGGCAAAACCTGGACGCCGAAAAACTATAGTGGTCGCGGACATGGTGTCATTCCAATGTCACAAGCCTTATCGCAATCTTATAACCTGTCCACTGTGCGTTTAGCACAAGAATTTGGTCTGTCCACCTTTATTAATCATCTGAAAAAATTTGGTGTGACCTCAGATATTCCATCTTATCCATCGATTTACTTGGGTGCGGTAGATATGTCCCCGATGGAAGTGATGAATATTTACGGCAACTTTGCTACAGGCGGCTTTAAATACCCAACCAAAGCCATCCGCTCTGTGGTGGATGCCAACGGCCGCTCTCTGGATCGTTATAGCCTGAGTGTACAACCGACCATTGATCCAGCTTCTGCTTATGCCCTGAATTATGGCTTACAACAGGTCATGTCGAATGGTACAGGTCGTGCAGCCTATAACAGCTTACCACGCAGTCTGAATCTTGCTGGTAAATCCGGTACTACGAATGACAGCCGTGACTCATGGTTTGCCGGATACTCAGGTAATTATATGACCGTGGTTTGGCTCGGTCTGGATGACAACAAAGTCACTGGCTTGACCGGTTCTTCAGGTGCTCTGCCCGTTTGGACCAATGTCATGAAACAGCTACGCCAGAAACCGGTGAATTTGCCACAGCCGAATGAAATCGAATGGCATTGGCTGGATCGTTATACGGGTTTGTTGTCTGCACAAGGCTGTGAAGGCGCCATGTATATCCCGATTTCGCGTCATGCCCTGCCAAATCAGGCGACTGCCTGCGGCATCTCGCATTATGTGACAGAACCTTATGATATTGATTCAGAACCTGCGCAATCTGATGCTGAACAGGATGATATGAGTCGCTACATACAAGAAAGTGAAACAGAAATAGAACGTGATCTTGAGAGCGAAACCCGTATTATCGCCAGTGGAAGTTATAGCCATTAATTGAGTCTATGTTTATGTTAAGAAAAATCCTCCCTGGTTTGCTCATCCTCAGTCTGGTGGGCTGCCAAAGTATCTCCGAGCCAAAAAAGCCAGTTAGCCCCGCCAAGCCTGCGACGGAAAAACCTAAGGCAAAAACACCAGACGGCGTCGTGATTACGCCTTATGACCGTCCTGACATCAAACGTCAGAAAATTGTCATTCCTGAACAGAAGCCGAAAAGCCAAAAGTTTGATGATGGCCGTAATCTGCCGGCTTTTAAGAGTCTGATGCAGCAAACCCAGCAGGCCTATACCAAGCAGCAGTTCGCTCAAGCTGAAGCGTCTGCAACTCAGGCACAGCGACTGGCCCCTCAAGCACCGGAAACGTATTTATACCTGGGCATGATCGCCAACCGTAAAAATCAGCCAGCAAGCGCCGATGCTTTTGCCTTACGTGGCCTGAGTTATGCACAATCTAGTGCCATGAAAAAGCAGCTTTGGCAAGTACGCCTTAAATCTGCTCAGTTGCGGAAAAATGCCAAAGCGATTCAGCAAGCCCAACAGGCACTCAAAAAGCTTTAAGATAATTTTCCATAGAAACTGACTTACTAATAGAAAGTTTATTTTATAAATAAAGTGTTTAAATATAGCGAATGCCGGCAATGCCATAAGCATGCTGGCTTTTTGCATAATCGAGTTCTTCAGCTTTCATTCCGCCCAAAGCAAAAACCGGAATCTGTACCTGCTCTGCCATTTGCTTGAATTGCTCCCAGCCTAGCGCAGGTGTGTCCGGATGCGTTGCGGTCGCCAGTACCGGACTCAGTAAAGCCGCTTCACAGCCGATCTGTTCTGCATGCATTAAAGCGGTCAGGTCATGACAAGCCGCTAGATAACGATAGCCAGATTTCAATTCACTTTGTTTCAAGTTCATCAGTTGATTCTGTTTTAGATGAATCGTGCAAATCGTCTGCTGCTGCAATTCATTCAGTTGTGACCAAAGCTGCTGATTAATAATTAACTTGGAGAGTTGATCTACCGGATACTGCTGTAATTGCATGATCCGTTCAGGCGTTGCTTCCACGCGCCAATACAACATTTGATCTGTATCTAGACTTGATAAGATATCCAGATCTTCAGCAATCTTGATGCGCTGCGGCCATTGCAGCTTTTGAATCATGGACTGATTGGCTTTCGGAAAATTCAACTGGCCAAGTTCTTCCCGGCTGTACCAGCGCCAAGGCTGTTTGATTTCAGCCAGTTGCGCAGGCTGTACTGAAGCATGGAAAATATGCAAATTGACGATGAGATCTTCATATTCATGGGAGATAAAATCAGAAGCATGCCAGCGTTCGATATCAACGCCCACCTCTTCAATCACTTCGCGGCGACAGGTTTCGACTAGCAACTCACCCTGTTCAACTTTTCCGCCTGGAAATTCATATTTATTGCCCTGATGCTGCTTGGCCTCACGCCAGCCGACGAGAACCTGATTTTGATAAAATATAAGCGCAATTGCGACATGAATCGTAGCTTTAGTCATGATGTACAGAACCGTTGAAGTTTTACAGATTGTAAGCAAATTAGAGTTTTTTATAAATTACTCAATATTTCGTTGACAGATCTATTCGATAATGATTATCATTTAAATCAATCCAAAACACACCACGGAGTCGACGGAATGAACGCCCCATTTAGCCTATTTACCCGTAACAATGATACTCACCATGCCTTGCCAATGCTGCACTCCAACAATCTGTTTGCACTGGGTCGTGAAATCCGGATCATGCATGCTGGCGAAGAATACCGCTTGCGTCTGACCCGTAATAACCGTCTTATTCTGACCAAATAATTAAATCAGTTCTAATAATAACAAACGTGGGAAGCAGCAGTATGAATCAGCGCATACTGCTTTTTAGTTTTTTAATCTCTGATTAGGATTCCTGTTTAAAACTCAATGATACTTTAAGCCCCCCCAAATCTGACGGCGCATAATCAATTTTAGCTGCATGCAGTGCCATAATTTTCTGGCAAATGGACAAGCCTAAACCTGAACCCTGAGTTCGCGTACCCAAAGCCCGATAAAAACGTTCACCTAAACGTTCCAGCACATCATCAGCAATCCCCTCTCCTGAGTTTTCAATCAATAGTTGTATCTGATGCTGCTCAATAACCGTTCGGATCTCGACCTGTCCCTGCGGCGGCGTATAACGAATAGCATTGTCGACCAGATTGCGAATACAACTAAAAATCAGTTCTGGATTCGCTTCAATCACAGCATCCTCAAGGTTTAAATTCCAATGAATGTCTTTTTGTTCTGCAAAAGGTTGCAATGCCTGCAAAGCCTCCTGAACCAGATTATTAAGATTAATCGTTTGCGTTGGTAATTGCTCTGTGCGCTCCGGATCGAGTCGTGCCAGCAAAAGTAAGTTTTCCAGCACTTGCGTACCGCGGTTGACATCATTTTGAATCAGCTGCAATGCCTGAGGGAGCTGTGCATCATCTTGATATTTTCGTTTTAAAACCTGTAGACGCATTTGAATCGCAGACAGTGGCGAACGCAGCTCATGTGAAGCATCTGCAGTAAAACGCTGTTCGGCAGCCAGTGATTTCTCCAGCCGGCCGAGCATGGCATTCAGCTGACGAATAATCGGCTGCAGTTCAGTGATTTCAGGATCAGGCGTTTTGATAGGACTGAGATCCTGAGCAGTTTTGGAACCAATCGCCCGGGAAATCTTGTTTAATGGTCGTAGCTGGCGTCTGATCGCAACACGCAAAATCAGCCATTGCACTAGCCATAAAATCAATAAGATCCCGGCAAAGCCCAAGGTGGTTTGCCAGAGCTCATCGAAGCGTACTGAAAGCGGTTGTACGATTTTGACCTGAAGGTCGTCATCTTCCGCAGTCAGGATGCGGATAAAACGGCCATTTTCATAAGCAAACTGGAAGCCATTTTTCTGTGCTTTTGGAATGGTATTAATTAATTCATCATCAATAGAAGTAGTCAGTACCTGCTGATCCAGCAATAAGGCATACTGGATATCAAACTGTTCACTGAGTTCATCCACCTGGGCGTCTTTGGCTTGGGTGACATCACCGAGTAACAGCTCAGAAATCTGCTCCATTAATTCATCATGCAACTGACTGGCCTGATAACTGGAAATTCCCAATAACAGCAGCCAAGCCAATATTCCAGCCAATATGGAACTGAACAGCGCGTGTTTGATCAGCCGGGTTTGCAGGGAAATAGTAGCCGACATGAGCTTAAGCCTCAGCTTTATGCATGCGGTAGCCCAGACCGCGAATGGTCTTGATCATCTGGCTGCCAATTTTTTTACGCAGCTGATAGATAAACACTTCAATCGCATTACTTTCAATTTCATCGCCCCAGGCATACAGCGATTCTTCCAGCTGTTCACGGGTGACAATATGTTCAGGCTGCTGCATCAGCTTGTATAAAATCTGGAACTCTTTCGCAGTCAGATTGATCGCTTGACCCGCTTTGCTCAGGTTTTTGGCCTGAGTGTCCAGACTAAGATCCTGCCAGTGCAGGATATGATTCGGTGTTTGCTGCTTCAGCCTGAGCTGGGCACGTACCCGGGCGGAAAGTTCTTCCAAACTAAAGGGTTTCACCAGATAATCATTCGCGCCTAAATCCAGCCCCTCGACCCGGTCATCAATACTGTCTTTGGCCGTAATAAAAATCACCGGCGTATCTTGCTGTTGGCTGCGCAAACTTTTCAGAATCTCGTCTCCCGTGGCATTTGGCAGACCACGATCCAGCAGAATACAGTCATATTGATGCTGCTCAATCGCCAGGATCGCATGATCACCGCGCTCTACCCGGTCAATCACATAACCGTCCATTTCCAGCCAGGTCTGGATACTGTCTGCCTGAGACTGATCATCTTCCGCCAAAAGAATACGCATACTCTGCTCCGTTTGCTTTCTTGTTCTATCTTGCCTTGAAAAAGCAGCAGACTCAAAAAAACCACATGCTTTTTGGTAACTTGCATGTGGTTTTTTGTTGCTGTGTTCAAACTGATTGCAGCAAATCAGGCGATATTAGAAACGAACCTGATCAACCTCAATTTCAACACGTTTTGCCGGCTTATAATCAATGTCGATTTCACCTGTGATGATCACCGGTGTTTTGGCTGAAATCGGCTTGCCTTGCCAAAGTTCATCATCAATCTCAACAGTTATAGTACCTGTGCTGTCGCGGAACTGGTATTTTTCATCACCCACTGCTTTCACGACATAACCTTTAAGCTGAACCTTGCTGTCATCTTTCATGGCCAGTGCCTGTTTGACTGTGGTCGATTTAGTAAAAGCGGCCTGATTCACAGCAGTGTCACTACTTGCTATCGTAGCTGTCGCAATAGAACCCATCAATGCAGCTGCCAAAACCGTATTTATCATCATTTTCATCGCAGTTACCTCTTTAAAGTCTTGCCTTGTTTCGATGATGCTATTAAAACAGCCGAAGATGAATTGAATCTTAAGATTGCTTCATTTTCAAAATTAATTTAGGGGCACCACTCTCAGGACTTCTTCAAGCGTAGTGACACCTTCCAGAATCTTGCGCGCCCCGGCAATTCTGAGCGGCTCTACCCCTTCTTTTTTCGCCTGCTGACGCAGCTGGTTCAGATTAGCATCGGCACCAATCAGCTGTTTAGTGGTCAGACTCAGTGGCATAAACTCATAAATCCCAATACGGCCTTTATAGCCGGTATGCCGGCATTCTTCGCAGCCCACCGCCTTAAAGACAAATTCCGGTCGCGGCAAAGGATAATCGGCTGCCAGATGCTGCCATTCCTGTTCATTCAGGAAGCTTTCCTGCTTGCAATGTGGGCAGAGTTTACGCACCAGACGTTGAGCCAGAACACCCAAGATGGTTGCTGCTGTCAAAAATGGCTGTACGCCCAGATCATGCAGACGGGTCAGACTCGACGGCGCATCATTGGTATGTAAAGTTGAGAGAACCAGATGACCAGTCAATGCTGCCTGAATCGCCATATTGGCAGTATCCTGATCACGAATTTCCCCGACCATGATAATGTCCGGGTCCTGACGCATCAATGCACGCACGCCGTCAGCAAAACCAAGATCGATACCATTATTGACCTGCATCTGGTTAAAGCTGGGTTCCAGCATCTCGATCGGGTCTTCAATGGTACAGACGTTGACCTGTTCAGTCGCCAGCTGTTTCAAGGTTGAATAAAGCGTAGTAGTTTTACCGGAACCAGTCGGACCGGTCACCAGAATAATGCCGTGACTGTGACTGGTCAGATTGTTCCAGTCGTTGAGCAGATGACCTTCAAAACCGAGTTGCTGGAAACTTCTCACCAGCACTTCCGGATCGAAAATACGCATTACCAGTTTTTCACCAAAAGCTGTCGGTAAGGTCGACAGGCGCAGTTCAGTTTCCTGTCCTTTGGGCGTGCGGGTTTTCAGTCGGCCATCCTGTGGCTTACGTTTTTCCGCCACGTTCATTCGGCCCAGAATCTTGATTCGGGAAATGACGGCGGTCAATGTATTGGCCGGCATATTGTAAATCGTATGCAGCACCCCATCAATCCGGAAACGGATCTTGCCGGTGTCTTTACGTGGTTCCATGTGAATATCACTGGCACCTTGTTCAAAGGCAAATTGCAGCACCCAGTCCACCAGTTTGACAATATGCTGATCATTGGCATCCGGATTCTGTGAATCACCCAATTGCAGCAAGGCTTCGACGCCCTTATTTTCCCGGTCATAGGCAGAGGATTTTTGTGAACCACTGACTGCACGACTGACCTGATAATATTCAGTAATATAACGTTGTAATTGTTCTGGATTCAGTAATACCCGTTGTATTTTTTTCGGGGAAATATTTTGCTCGAGATTCGACACCCATTCGGTTTTATAAGGCTGATCCGTGGCGATCAGAACTTTGTCTGCCTGAATTTCTACTGCCAAAATATGGTTGCGCAGTGCATATTCCTGCGACATGACATGGGTCAATGCCTGTACATCAGCTTTGAGCGGATCAATGATATAGAACATCAATCCGGTTTTTTCTGCCAGCCACTGACATAAACGGTTCAGAGTCAGTGTTGTTTGAGGATGGGACTGATCGACCAGATTAAAATTAGCAATCCACTGTAAAGGGTGCCATTTTAGGTGTTCACGTTGCCGATGAGTGGTTTGTACCAGCATCCGGTCGCGTTCACTGATTTTACCGTCTTTAAAGAGTTGGTCTAGACACCATGCCGTATCAATTTCAAAGTCAAATTTCATTATTATCAGTCCCCAAACTTGCCTCCACTATAACAAGTTTTTGCAGTTTTTCGCATGCTCCCCACCTGTTGAATGTACGTTTCTATTTCAATCTCAAAAAGAAAGTAAATAATGGATTTGATTACTACCGCAACATTTTTGATCTATGCAAACTCTATCTCGTCGCATATATTTTTAAATAATCAACTCTTAGCTTGCTGAGGTCACAGATGGATTTGACTGCGGTTCCCCTGCATGCGCATTCTTTTCATGAACTGCTCACGATACTCACCTCGGCATTAGGCTGCGGCCTATTGATTGGTCTGGAGCGGGAACGGCATAAGCAACGCGAACAGCAACCGAGTTTTGCCGGCTTACGTTCCTTTGCAATCTGTGCTTTATTGGGTGCACTGTGTTTCCTGTTTGGAATCGTGATTGCTGTAATAGGTGCTTTGATCGTGGGTGGCATGGTCATTTTATCTATCAAAAATCAACCAGATGATCCGGGCATTACCACAGAGCTTGCATTTGTGATGACCTATTTTATTGGCGCCATGTGTTTATGGAATATTCCTCTGGCAGCCGGTCTTTCTGTGCTCTTAACCGGTATTTTGATGGCCAAACATACCATGCACAATATTGCCGGAAAATGGATTAAAGAAGCCGAATTCAGGGATGGACTATTATTACTGGCCTTGATTTTGATTGGCTTGCCGCTTACTCCTGACCGACCTTTCTGGGGTGAAGTGCTTAACCCTTATATTATCTTAAAATTACTGACCTTAATTTTAGTGGTACAAGCTCTGGCGCATATTGCGAAACGCTTTTTTTCGACTAAAAATGCCCTGATGCTGTCCTCCATTGCTTCCGGTTTTGTTTCCAGTACGGCGACCATCGCTCAGTTAGGTTTACAGGTCCGTAAAGGTGAAATGGATGCACGATCGAATGCCGGCGCCGCACTGATGTCCTGTATCTCGACCATTGTACTGCTATTGATTGTGGTTGGAGGGGTATCATGGAACTGGCTGAAAATCCTGCTTTTGCCCTCTTTAGTTGCCGTAATCCTTCTGGCAGCCTGTGCATTTTTATTATTGCGCAAGGCAAAACCTGCGCCGAGCATGGAATCATCAGACAGCCAAATGTTCAGCTTAAAAGAAGCCGTGATTATTGCAGTCACATTAACATTGATTCAGGCTGGAGTTTACGGACTGGAGGTCTGGCTCGGGGATGCCGGCCTACTGGTCGGGACCTTACTCGCCTCTCTGTTCGAGATTCATGCCGCGATGGCCAGTGTCGTCGTTCAAGGTGACCCCTCCAATCTACGTTTGATTTATGCCCTGCTTTTAGGTCTAGGTGCTCATGCCCTGGCCAAGTCAGCCAATGCCGCTTTGACCGGTGGCTGGAAGTTTGTCCTTTATTTTGCACCTGTGCAGATTTTGCATATGGCGGCGTTGATTGGCTTATTGTGGTGGAACCTATAATCTAGGAAGGAATATGCTGGATAGCAACAATTAGCACTTGCTGAGCATGAATTTTGAAATGGATATCAACGGTTGCAAACTTCATCCCATATACCCGTTCTTCATCTTCCTGATATGCAGGTCTTGGATCTAAAGATAAGACAGCTTCCAGTTCCTGAATAGTCTGCACAGAAATTTTTCCATTTCCTAGTAATTGTTGCTTTTGCTGCTCCGCTTCATCGCTCCAGATGACGGTTTTACGTGGTGGTTCATCCTGTGCATAACCGCTTTGTGCTTCAATCATGGCATCCGAATATTGAATATAAGGTTTGATATCCATAATTGGCGTGCCATCGAGCAAGTCACTCCCTGTCACATACACTCGAACATGTTTGCCCACTTTTCTCACTTCTTTGAGTTTGACCACAGATAAACCAATCGGTGATGGACGATACATGCTGCGCGTAGCAAACACGCCTATTTTCTTGTTACCACCCAAACGCGGCGGACGCACTTGTGGACGAAACTGGCTGTTGTGCTGGTTTTTATTGTCATGAAATTGCCAGACCAGCCACAAATGACTGAATTCTTCAATTCCCTCAAAGGCGAGCAGGTCATTATAGGGCCCGACCATTTCAATATAGCTTTCGACCTGAACCAGATTCGGCTGACGAGGAATACCAAATTTTTCTTTATAGGGAGAACGCATATAACCAATAATCGGCAGCGTCAGTTCAGTCATCATCACTTTTTTTGATAAGCTCAATTAAATATATTCAGTTTATCGAGAATGAATTTAGATTAGAATAGCAAGCTGTTCTAATTTGATAATTTATTGAGACCTTTAATGGCTGCTTTTAACGTCGAAAAGATTACTCACGTCCACCACTGGAATGATACTTTATTCTCTTTTAAAACGACTCGTGACACTGCTTTGCGTTTTAAAAACGGTCAGTTTGTAATGATCGGCCTTGAAGTCAATGGCAAGCCGTTAATGCGCGCATATTCAATTGCAAGCGCCAACTACGAAGAAGAGTTAGAGTTTTTCTCAATTAAAGTGCCTGATGGTCCACTGACTTCGATTTTACAGAAAGTCAAAGTCGGTGATGACATTTTGGTTTCTAAAAAGCCGACAGGTACATTGGTACTTGATGACTTGAACCCAGGTAAAAATCTTTACCTGCTTTCTTCTGGTACTGGTCTTGCACCGTTCCTGTCGACTATTCGCGATCCTGAAACTTATGAGCGTTTTGAAAAAATCATCGTAGTTCACGGTACCCGTTTCATTTCAGAACTGGCTTATCAAGATTTGATCCTGAATGAAGTGCCAAATCATGAATTCTTCTCTGAACTCGGCGCGAAAGAAAAATTGGTATATTACCCAACCGTCACCCGTGAAGAATATCCAAACCAAGGTCGTGTAACCACCGCGATTGAAACCGGTGAACTGTTTGAAAAAATCGGTCTGCCACGTTTCAACCCGGAAACTGACCGTGCCATGTTATGCGGTAGCCCTGCATTCCTAGATGACGTTGCTGCGCTTCTTGACCAACACGGTCTGAAAGAATCTCCAAAAATGGGCGTTCTAGGTGACTACGTGATTGAACGTGCATTCGTTGAAAAATAAGATTTTCTAAAATAAAAAACCGGACTTTTAAGTCCGGTTTTTTATTGGAACAATCACCAAATAATTAACGATCACGACCTTCCTGATTTGCAGAACCTGAACAGCCTGCACCACCACCAATAATAAAACCGCTTTCTGCCTTACATGAACCAATCATACGGCCATGAGAGTCAAATGTAGTTACTGTCGATGCACAGCCCGTCAATACAACAGTCGCTACGAGTGCAATAAGTGCTGATAATTTCATGATATTCCCCTTTATTATTTACGGTTTTAAATTAATCTGATTTTGGCTTGGTGGCGTTGGTAACAGGCCTGTAGCAGCATTTGGCGTATTGTAATTCACACCTAAGGCATCGCCTGAACCACTACAATGTGCACTTGCGGTCGAAAGTAGGCCACGCGTCGCCATACATGAACCGATGATTTTTCCTGTTGCATCATAAGTCACGACTTTGGAACTACAAGCGGCTAGCCCCGATATTGCCAATATTGAAAAAATTTTAATTAAATTCACATTAACCCTCGCACGATGCAAAAAAAACTAAATTATTAAAATTTATGTATATTTTCCGAATTTCGCCAGAGGTTCTAATTTAATTTGCTTATTTGTAAAGCTTTATTTTTCACATATCGCGGATTCAAATCCCAAGTGCGACACATTTGTAGTTAGTTGAAAAAGTTAGGTGTATTAGAATCATTAGACTTTTTCAACTCGCAATTGGAAAGCACACAATGAAGCAATACACCCAACTTTCTCAAGAAGAAAGATACGAAATTTATGCTGCCTTGAAAAGTAAATCTTCAATCTCTACTCTTTCCAGAGAGCTTGGTCGTTCCAGATCAACCCTCTATCGTGAGATCAAAAGGAATACAGGGGAACGCGGCTATCGGGCTAAACAGGCTGATCGGTTTTCAAGTCAACGACGATACCGTTCTTCATCTCAGATGACAGACTTCGCCATATTTTACATCCGTTATCTGATTGCTCTGGATTGGTCGCCTGAACAGATTTCCGGGGCATTGAAACAACGTGGCTGGCTAGATGTCCCATCACATGAGTGGATCTATCAGTACATCTATCAGGATAAATCTAAGGGTGGAGAACTGCATCAACATTTAAGACACCAGAAAACCTATCGCAAGCGGGGTTATAAAAACACAGACCGTAGAGGCCAACTGGTTGATAGAACAAGCATTCACTGTCGCGACGAGGTCATAGACAAGCGTCAACGTCTTGGTGATTTTGAAGGTGATACCGTGATAGGCAAGAATCATAAGGGGGCATTATTAACCCTGGTTGATCGCAAGAGTCTGTATCTACATATCGCTCATTTGGGGAAAACTAGAACCTCAGCTAAAACGATCACGTGTGCTTTAGAGTGTTTGCGCCACAGTCATGCATATAGTGTGACCTTTGATAATGGCAAGGAATTCTCAGAGCATTGGCGGATAAAGGAAGCAGGTATAGAAACTTACTTTGCAGATCCGTACAAGTCGATTCAACGTGCCAGAAATGAAAATAGCAATGGTCTGATCAGGCAATATCTGCCAAAATCCTCATCGTTTGATGATGTTTCAAAAGAACGGATAGAACAGATAGAATCTGCTCTAAATAATCGCCCCAGAAAGACACTGGGATGGTATACGCCCAGTGATGTTATGGCTGGTTTTTATACTGTTGCACTTGCCGCTTGAATCCGCCTATTATAAAAATGGAAACAAATAAAAAGCTGCCCTGTAGGACAGCTTTAAATATAAAAATTAGCTGGATTTATGTTTAAGTGACCTTTCTTCCAGAGACTGCTTAATCACTTGATAACCTGATGTGATGCCGAGTGTTGCGATAATCACAGCCACAATAATATCTGGCCAAAGACTACCTGTACCAAATACGCCTACGGCTGCCAAGATGACAGCAAAGTTGCCAATTGCATCATTACGACTACAGAGCCAGACCGACCGCATATTGGAATCACCTTCACGAAAAGCATAAAGAATGGCTGCTGTAAAAACATTTGCCACTAAGGCCAGCACGCCAATCAGGCCCATTGTCAGTGCTTCAGGTGGAATACCTTGCAGAAAGGCGTAAATCACTTTGCCAATCACTACCAGACCAAACAATGCCATGGTCATCCCCTTTACCAAAGCGACTGTTGCCCGCCAATACAGACTCGCACCAAATACAACCAAAGAAATCCCGTAATTGACGGCATCACCAAAGAAATCTAGCGCGTCTGCCCACAAGGCTGATGAATGTGCATATGCACCACCGATCAGCTCCACTACAAATAAAGTGAAGTTTACCAGCAAGGCAATCCATAGCGCTGCTCTAAATTTGCTGTTGGGCTTGATGGGTGCCGGGGCAGGACTACAACTACAGGCCATATAACTCCCCCGATGATTTTTTATCTAAAATACGATAAATTGATTAGAAACTATGGACTAACTCCAAGGTCAAGCATGAGGGCGATATGTCAGTTTATTTGATTTCAGAAATGGCCAAAAAAACTGGTCTAAGCACTGATACCTTACGTTTTTATGAGAAAAAAGGCTTTATTCAGCCGAATTTTCGAGCAAGTAATCAGTATCGTTATTATGGTGAAGACGCATTAAAAAGACTGCTTTTTATCAAGCGTTGTCGGGCCTTGGACATGTCGTTAAAAGAGATTGAAACCCTGATTCAACTTGAACAAAATCCGGAACAGGACTGCTGTGCCGTCAACCAGCTGATTGATCAGCATCTTTCGGATATTTCAAATAAAATTAAAGAATTACAGATATTTGAACGGCAACTGATCACACTGAGAGAAAGTTGCAATACCCCGACCACCATTGATCATTGCCAGATTTTAAAAACGCTTGAAAACTCTGAAAATGACTGAATATTGAAGACATTTTATGGAGGATTCCCTACTTAAAAAAGAACCTTGTTTTACATCCAAATCGCGTATTTCCGAGTGATTTACTAGGTTGAATCCAAATTCCAGATGATTAGAATAAAGCCGTACTTTTTATATGTCTTTCGATTTGATCATGAGCATTACCACCGTTACCGAACTTCTCTCACCAGCTGGCTCACTCAAAAATATGCGCTATGCTTTTGCTTATGGTGCAGATGCAGTTTATGCCGGCCAGCCGCGCTATAGCTTGCGGGTTCGTAATAATGAATTTGACCATGACAATTTAGCGATTGGCATCAAAGAAGCACACGAACTAGGCAAAAAATTCTATGTGGTGGTCAATATCCAACCTCATAACTCCAAGCTGAAAAATTTTATTCGTGACTTGGAACCTGTTGTCGCGATGCAGCCGGATGCGCTGATCATGTCCGATCCAGGTCTGATCATGCTGGTGCGTGAACATTTTCCAAAGATGGATATTCACCTGTCGGTTCAGGCCAATGCCGTGAACTGGGCAACCGTGAAATTCTGGAAAAACATGGGGCTGACCCGTGTCATTCTGTCACGTGAACTGTCGATTGAAGAAATTGCAGAAATCAAACAGCAAGTGCCCGATATGGAGATTGAGGTTTTTGTTCATGGCGCATTGTGTATGGCCTACTCTGGCCGTTGCATGCTGTCTGGCTATATGAACAAACGTGATGCCAATCAGGGTGCCTGCACCAATGCCTGCCGCTGGGAATATAAAGTTCTGGATGCCAAGGAAGATGAAACCGGTGATGTCATTCCAGTAAAAAATCTGGATTCAGGCTGCTGCTCTAAAGATGCTGATGAACAGCACATGCAAGAACAACATCAGTTTGATGAGCCTGTGCTATTGCAGCGGAATGATGAAGATATGTTTGCCGCAGAAGAAGATGAACACGGCACTTATTTCATGAATTCTAAAGATCTACGTGCAGTCCAGCATATAGAGCGCTTAACTAAAGTGGGTGTGCATTCACTGAAAATCGAAGGCCGTACCAAGTCTTATTTCTATTGCGCCCGTACTGCTCAAATTTACCGTAAAGCGATTGATGATGCGCTTGCGGGTAAACCTTTTGATCCATCACTGATGACACAATTGGAAGGCTTAGCGAATCGTGGTTATACCGAAGGTTTCCTACGCCGCCATGTGCATAGTGAATATCAGAATTATGAACATGGTTCTTCCAGTTTTGATCATCAAATTTTCTGTGGCGAAGTGCTGGAGCGTAATGGAGATTACATCAAGATCGATGTGAAAAACCGTTTTATCGTCGGTGACTCACTCGAACTGATGACGACTAAAGGCAATATCACTTTCACTTTAACCGAAATGAAAGACAAAAAAGGTAATCTGATCGAAGATGCCAAAGGTTCAGGTCACATCGTCGAGATTCCGGTTCCGGCAGATGTTGATATGCAATATGCCCTGCTGATTCGTAATCTGCCAAGCTCGACTGCGGATATTTCGGCATCTTCACTGGCTTATCAAGCGAGTTAAATATGGCACTACTAATTACCGACAAATGCATCAATTGCGATATGTGTTTACCGGAATGCCCAAATGACGCGATTTATGAGGGTGCGAAAGTTTATGAAATTGATGTGAACCGTTGTACAGAATGCGTCGGTTTTTACGAGCATCAGACCTGTGTGGATGTCTGTCCGATTGAATGCATTATTCCACATCCCGCGCATCGTGAAACACAGGAGCAATTACTGGAAAAATTTAAGGGTTTGAACTTATTTAAATCTTAAATAAAAATGAAGCAGTAGAATGTATATTGCTTCATGTAAAGACAACCTTGGGGAAAGTATAAAAATAAGGGTTGAAAACAAAAACTGTGCAGAGGAAAGGAACAGCTGAAAGTGTGTGGGGACACTTTTGGCTGATCCAATAATAAATATAAAAAAAGGAACTCGGGTGTTAGCGTCCTGAGTTCCTATAAAGCGATAATAATGTATTGATAAGATATAGCACCTCGGTTTTGGGGAACCTAGGTGCTATTTTTTTTACTGCCCAGAACGGATGATGTAATCAAATGCAGACAGTGAGGCTTTTGCACCTTCACCGGTGGCAATGATGATCTGCTTGTATGGCACTGTGGTACAGTCACCTGCTGCAAACACCCCTTTCACATTGGTTTCGTTGCGGTCGTTAATCACGATCTCGCC